>CAZMPP010000037.1:0-11395 GCA_964568035.1 uncultured bacterium | reverse complement strand
ACCGGCAAACGGTATCGGCAGGAACGGCTGCTCCTCGTCGAGCGGAACGAGATGATCGAAGAAGGCGCGCTGCTCGGACGTAAGCGCCGGATCGTGATCGACGGTGCAATAATAGCCGCTGCGATGCAGCAGCCGCCCCTCAGAAACAAACCGCTCCATGATGCGGACGAGCAGCGGCTCACCGATGCCCAGCGAACGCGAAAGAGCGAGCGAGGTCACGCCCATCGCCCACGACTCACGTTCTTGTGCGTCACGCAAACCTTCGATGACGCGGGCCAGCAACACGCGTGCCGCGGCACCATCGACGTATTCGGCCGGCCGTTCGATCGGCAGCGCTTCTTCTCGTTCGACCAGGCGCTCCAACACGTCGCGAGCGGCTCGCTCGCGCAAGTTTGCCGTCAGCGCGACGGCGGCGAGGTCCACGGGCTGCAAGCCGCGTTCGCGTAAAAGCGTGACGGCGGCGCGCTCGGCAGCGCCCTCGGTATCGGCGTCGTCCGGTATGTCGAGCGCTTCGACGTGCCCACCGCCCAGCAGCGTCATCGGCGACGGCCGGCGCAACACGAAACGCAGGCCCGGGAAGGCAACAACCGGTTCACGCAGGTGCAGGTTGGCACGCATTTCGTTCGCATTGACCGAGCCATTCTGGGCGACGAGCGTCCCGAGAACTTCGCTCGAACCAACGTATGCCCGGACCGCCGTCCGGCGGCCGATGAGCGACAGCGCGCTCTGCAATGGTACGAAACGAACGGCGAAGTTGGTGCGCGCGGTGAGCTCGCGTCCGACGATGGCGTGGCCGCGCTCGATTTCGTGGCGATCGATGCCGGGAAGGTTGAGCGCGACGCGAGCCCCGGCTTCGACGCTCGGCCGCGTCGAACCGAAGACTCCGATGCTGCGCACGTGCGCCGCCTTGCCGCCGGGCTCGACCATCAGCGTTTCGCCCGTTTCGATCCGGCCTTGCATCAGCGTGCCGGTGACGACGGTGCCTAAGCCGGGCAGCGAAAAGACGCGATCGACCGGAAGATAGGCCGGTGCGTCGGTGTTGCGCGGCGGCAGCGCCGCAAGCTCCTCGTGAAGCACGTTCCGTAATGTGTCGAGATTCTCGCCGGTGACGACGGAAACGGGATAGATCGGGGACGAGGCAGCGATCGTTCCCTGTAGATGCTCGGCGATACGCCGCGCAGCGTCGTCTCTTTCGGCCTCGTCGATCAAGTCGATCTTGCTGACCACGACGATGATGCGCCGGACGTTGAGAAACTGCAGGATTTGCAGATGCTCGAGCGTCTGCGGCATCACGCCCTCGACTGCGTCGACAATCAGCAGCAGCAACTCCATGCCCGCCGCTCCGGCCAGCATATTGTGCAAAAATCGTTCGTGCCCGGGAACGTCGACGATGCCGCCCTCGACTCCGTCATCAAAACGCAGATGCGCAAACCCCAAGTCGAGCGTCATGCCGCGCTCTTGTTCCTCGACCAAGCGATCCGGATTGGTTCCGGTCAGCGCGGCAACGAGCGCCGACTTTCCGTGGTCGACGTGACCCGCCGTTCCAACGATATGCACGGGGCTATCCCGTCGCGTGACGTGGCGCTAGGTGGTACGCGCTAAGGATCTCGCCGGCAGCGCGAAGCCCCGACTCTGCTCCGCCCTCCATGAAGCCTTGGTATTCAACCGACGTGTGCTCGCCGGCGAAATGCACGCGCCCTTGCGGCGTCGCCTCGTGACCGGCAATCGTCGTATACTGACCGACCAGCCAGCACGAGTAGCTCGCCAGAATATTGGGGTCGGCCTGCGCGTTACCGAACGTTGCCTTGCCGTTCCAAGTCTGCGATACGCCCGGCCAAATGCGATCGAGCTGCTCGAAGAAGGCCGTCGCGTGCGCTTTGACGGCGGCCGACTGATCGGCGCGTGCGTACGGCATCGGCGGCGTGTCGAGCATTCCGGCCGCACCGGCGGTGAAAACTTCGATCAACCCGTCTTGGCCCGGTTGCCCCAGCGAGAAGTCCAGCGCGCTCTGTGAGGACAACGTCGTCCAGATCTGGCCGGATGTCGGCTGCGGCCACGGATGTTTGGCCCGCATCCAGGCCCGGCGATCGAACTGCAAGTGCAGTTTGGTGTGATAGCCGTAACCCAGACTCTCTATTGCGTTAGCCTTCGCCGAATCAAAGCCGGCACTCGAGTAATCGAGCCCGCGCAGGGCGATAAACGGTATGGTCAGCACGACGCGATCGGCATAGATGGTCTGGCGCGTTCCGCCGGCGTCAAAGTGCAGTTCGTACGTACCCTTAGGCATACGCCGGATCGCCAGAAGCCGGTAGTTGTGTATGACGCTACCCGCCGGCAACCATTCCGCGATGGCCTCGGGAAGCGACTGGCTCCCGTTGGCAATGATGTACCGCTGGTCGGAGTAGCCCAGAACGTTCATCTCGTGATCTTGGGCGTAGTGTCGTTGTGCCCCCAGCTGCATCACCAAATTCAGCGCGCTCAACTCTTCGACATCGCGCCCATACTCGTTGGCGTACGAAACTTTGATCAGCCGCCCCAGCCGCGAGTTGATTCCTCCGGGAACGTAGCGCTCGATCCAATCGCGCATGCTCAGTGCATCGATGCGCCGCGCCGTCGGCGTCGCGTTTTTGTACGTCGTCGTTGGATCGACTTCGGCGAGCTGCGCCTGCAGGGTGGGGTAGATTTTGGCAAAGTCGCGATCGGCATCGGCCATCGCATAATAGCTGCCGTCGAGAAAGCACGTATCACGAGAGTGCGGCGGCCGGCCGGAATACGTGTCGAGTAACGCGAGCCGAAAGTGCTTCGCCAGACCCCGAATGGTCATGTGCGTCGAGTCGACCATCGCACCGCACCATTCGGTATGCTGGCGCTCGTTCCAATAGGAACGCTCCGAATGCATCCGGCCGCCGACGCGGGACGACGACTCGTAAATCGTCGCAGCGATGCCGGCATCGTGCAGCCGCAAGGCCGTCGTCAGCCCGGCGATGCCGGCCCCGACGATGACGATTTTCTCGCGTCCGCGAGCCTGCGAACTGCTCCACGCGACGAGTTCCGGGATGCTTCCCGCCGCAAGCGCGGCTGTCCCAAGACTGCGGACGAAATCCGCGCGCCGCATTAGAGTTTCAAGCTAAGATTGGCGAAGAAACCGAAGGGCTGCTTCACCGACGAGATGCCGACTTCGGTAATATTGAAGAACGTGCCGTACGGATAGCGCACCTGCGCCGGAGGATTTCGAATGAAGTTGCCCGCCGGCGCGAGGATATTCGATGGAAGATTCGAGTACACGCACGTCACCGAGTTGTCCCAGGCATAACCGCGCTGATAGCACTGATTGACGATGTTGACCGCTTGGAACGTCAGCGTGGCCCGCGGCGTCAAATCGTAACTCGTCTGCAAGTTGAGCGAGAACTGCGACGGCTGGATGAACGCGCCAAGGTTATCGAAGTGGTTACTGTACGGATCGGGAAGAAAGACCGCGCCGATCGAGCCGCCCGCACAGCTGACGCCTGGGGTCGCGGGCGTATTTGACGGTTGCGCTCGGCACGATTGCGGCACGTAGCCCGGCCAAACTAGCGGCGAGCCGTAGTTGGAGCCGTTCATGTAGCGCACCGAGGGTGTAATCGCAAACCGGTCGTGGCGGTAGTTCAGAATCAACGACGCAACGTCGGGCACCGTATAGCCGTTCGCGGCGTTGAAGGGGCTCGGAATCACGTCGTACGGCGCGTACCAGCCGTTGGTATCGAAGAGCGGCTGCAGCGTATCGTGGAAGTACGGATTGGGAATCTTAAGCTTACCCTGATTGCGCGTTCCGGTTTGGCTGTTGGGTAAGATCGCCAGCGCGTTCCCGGGATAGGCGCCGCTGCCGCAGGCTTGCCAGTTCGCCGAGCTCTTTGTCACGCTCGCGCAGGCCGCCGTGTAAGAATTGTAGAGCTCGATCTGCTGGTTAAGCGCGTCGATCACGCTCACCCCATTGATCGGACTATATTTGATGCGGTTCTCGGTATGCGTGTAGGAGACCATGCCCGAGAGGCCGTTGCGGCTGAAGTCGCCGTACTGCATCGAAAACTCGACGCCGTAGGACTCCTGCGTGCCGACGTTGAGTCCGGCCAGCGTTCCCTGCACCGGATTGATGGCTTGAAACTGAAGTTCGTTGCTGGTATTGCGGTAGAACGGCGTGATCTTGTAGGAGAGCTGCGTCCCCTTTAGGTGCTTCTCCAGCGATAAGTCGAAGTTATCGGAGGTATCGGGAGAGATCGCGTGATCCGGTGTGTGATAGCCGTAAGGATAGAACTGCGCGATGAACGATGCGAGATTCTGCTGGTAGGTATTATACTGGTAGTACGACGAGCCTTCGGCTCGCGCGTACGTTCCGGCGGAGCCGCGAATGACGGTGTCGGGATTTATCGTATACGTGAAGGCAAAACGCGGCTCAAAGACGTTCGACGCATTGAATCCGGCGCCGACATTGTAGAGGCCGTTGCCGGGATCGGTCAGCGGCGACAACCCCGGCGCACACGAGCCAAAGGAACCGCTCGTGGCGTTCCAAGTCCACTGCGGGTTCGAACCGGATGCGCCGCAATGTTCGCGGTTATAGGCATCGAACCAGAACTGTCGCGCCGGGTAGCCGGACTCGAGATCGTTCGTACCATAGGCAAAGTGATCGAAACGGGCGCCGATGTTGACGACGATGCGATCGTTGGGCTGCCACACGTCGGTTAAGGCGAACGAGGTAAAGTAGGGCGTGACGTTATCAACCTGCGCGCTGGCGCCGTTCTCAGTGACCATCCACCTCGCGCCCGCCTTCGCGGCCGGAGAACCGGGAGGAGCGACGCCCGGCGTAAGGTTGAAGTTGTAGCCGCCGTAGCCGTAATAACATCCGCCCGAGTCGAGGCAACCGCCTTGGCTGCCGGCGTCGAAGCAGCTCCACGGCTGCCCGGTCCGATAGTTGTAACAGTGGCCGTTGGGTGTGCCGTAGTTGCTTAAGACGGTGCCGAGGCCGGTCGGTGCACGGCTCGAAGTCGCCGGGTCGGTCGAACTGTACATGGCATTGTACGTTTGCAGTTTCTGCGTCGTGAACGACGCCTCGCCGGTCAACAAATTCTTTGACGAGAGTTGATTGGCGTAAATGAGCCCTGCTCCGTAGCCGTGCTCGAGGACCTCGTAATCGGCCGGATCCGAACCAAAGACCAACTGCGAGCTCTGCGGGCCGTTGATGAACCAGTTGGAGTACTCGCCAAAGACCAGGGCGCGAAGATAGGAGCGCTGATCGAAGTTCTTTTGGTACTGCGCCTTCTCGATCGAATAGCCGTTCCAGTTTCCGTCGCGATCGTTGGGATCGACCGGCGAGCCGGGAGCACGCGGCATCGGGCTGCTCGGGAAGAAGCCGGTAACGAGGTCGCTCGGATTGGGCGACTTCATCAGCGGTCCGCCGTAGTAGAGCGAGTCGAGATATGGCATCGGATAACCGATGCCGCTCTTGCGGCCTACGGCAGGCGTATACCAGACATCGGGCGCGGAACTGTAGAACTGCGCGGCGATGCCGCCGGTAACGTAGAGCAGCTGCACGTCGTCGCGCAGCGGCGAGTCGCGATGCGGCACGCCGATGTGAAAGTTCACGACGTTCTCGCGGTCGAAATCGGTAGCTTGCGTATAGGCGAACCCAGGTGCCGGTATGAAGCCGTAGTTGGGTGCTTTGCCGCCCGCGCCGTCGAGAATGTTGTAGACGTTGTTGTGCGTTGGAACGTTGAGCGGGTAGAAGTAGAGCGGATCGCTCACGCCGCCGAAGTTATTACCGTAACGGAACGTCTGATTCGTCCCCGACAAGCCGATGTAATACGAGAACATGCGATCGGGCGTGGCTCCTCCGGCCTCGATCGTCGCTTGGTGGTAGAAGGCCGGCCCGCCGATTCCCAGATTGGCGTCGGCATAGCCCGGGTAGGTTCCGGTCTTGATCACCTGATTGATGTAGCCGGCGAGACCCGACGAGTTCGACGTCGCCGGCGTGCCGCCGGTATAGACCTGCACTTCTTGATTGCCCAACGAGGAGAGCGTGGCGATCGGCGCGAGATCCGATTGGCGCGTCGTCGGCAGGCCGTCGAACTCGTAGGCGACCTGATCGACGTCGCCGCCGCGAATGTAGACGCTCTGATACCAGCCTTGCTGATTCGACGGAACGGTAACGCCCGGAGCGCTGGCAATCGCACCGTATGCCTGACTGAGCGAGCCCGAGCCGGAGAGCGTCGAGGCCGCCTTCTGCCCGGCGGAGTTGATCGAGAAGACGTCGCTGGTAACGCCCGAATGCACGAGCGATTGCGACGTACGCGACGTCGTGCGCGCAATGGTGCGTAGGGCCGGCTGCATAGCGATGCTGGTAGTCGCCGATTGATCGGCTAAAACCGAGATGCCAGGCTGCGACTGCGGTTCGTATCCGGTCTTTGTTGCACTGACCGTATACGTGTCGGGCGCAAGCGAAATGAACGAGAAAGAGCCGGATGCATCGGTCGTGCTTTGCGCCGTTTGCGACGGCGACGCCGCGGTTACGGTCGCCCCGGCCAGCGGCGCTTGCGTCGCCGCGTCGACGACGCGGCCGCGCAGCGTGCCGGTCGTGCCGGCCCTCGCGACGGACGACGCGGCGATGAGGAGCGCGACGACGAGTGCGGCCGTTGCTTGTTTCATAAAGAAGAGCGCCTTTAAACTCGCCGAATAGAACCTCCTCGCCGTATCATGGCCGTCAAAGTAGAAGAACCCAAAAGCTCGGTCCAAACCTCGCTCGCGCGGCGGCGCGACGCGAGCGTTGCGCGCGGCGTATCCACGGCCCACCCGATCTGGGCTGCCCGCGCCAGCGGAGCCCTACTCTGGGACGCCGACGGTCGCCGATACCTCGATTTTACGGGCGGAATCGGCACCCTCAATGCCGGGCACGCGCATCCGAAGGTCGTGGCCGCGATCGCCAAGCAGGCGGCAGAGCTGACTCACGCGTGTTTCCAAGTCACGGCCTACGAGCCGTACGTCGCCGTCGCCGAGGCGCTGAACGCCCGCGCGCCGGGAAACTCGCCCAAAAAGACGCTGTTACTCTCGACCGGGGCCGAGGCAACCGAGAATGCGGTGAAAATCGCTCGCGAGTACACGCGCCGCCCCGCGGTGATCGCCTTTACCCACGGGTACCACGGACGCACGCTGCTGGCGCTCTCGATGACCGGCAAGAACGTGCCCTACAAACAGCATTTCGGACCGTTCTGCAGCGAGATCTATCACGCGCCGTTCCCGTACGAGCATCACGGTATTGGGACGCGCGAAGCGCTCGAAGGCCTCAATGAGGTGTTCGATGGCGTCGTCGCGCCCGATCGTGTCGCAGCCATCATCATCGAACCGGTGCTTGGCGAGGGCGGCTTCGTGCCGGCGCCGGCCGATTTCTTGGCGGAACTTCGGCGCATCTGCGACGCACACGGCATCGTCCTCATCGCCGACGAAGTGCAGACGGGATTCGGACGGACCGGAAAGTTTTTTGCCTGCGAGCATTACGGCATCGAGCCGGATCTCATCGCCGTAGCAAAGTCACTCGGCGGCGGACTGCCGCTCGCCGCGGTTGTTGGGAAGGCGGCGATCATGGACGCGCCCGAGCCCGGCGGACTCGGAGGCACCTTCGCGGGCAATCCGATTGCATGCGCCGCGGCGTTGGCTGTGTTCGAGATTATTGACGATGCATTTTTGGCGAGGGCTCGCGAGGTTGGTGCGCGCATCCTTGAAGCGCTGCGCGCCATGCAGGAAGAGTTTCCGCAGATCGAAGATGTGCGCGGTCTCGGTGCGATGATCGGAATGGAGCTTTCGTCCGGCGCCGACGCGGTGCTCGCTGCGGCGTGCCGGCGTGGCCTGCTCTTGTTACTGGCAGGAAAGCGCGACGTCGTACGCATTCTCGTGCCGCTCGTCGTGAGCGAAAAGGAGCTCGAGGAAGGCCTCGCCATACTGCGGGCCAGTTTGAATGAAGTTTATAACGAGGTGACCGAAAATTAGTGATGACCGAAATCGTGAAGTATACGATTACACGCAGCGAGTTCTAGCGCTCATCGCGGGCCCCGATCCAAACGCTGAAGAGGCGCGCTGGATCACCAAAGAGACGGTTGAGTCGTTTCGCGACCATATCAATCCCGGCTTTTTGGAGTACCGCAAGGCCGGCGACGTCCGAGAGGCCGGCGCGGTCGTCGAGTGGGCCGATGCCGGTCCCAACTCCTACCGCGATCTCAACGGACGCCACTATATCGACTGTCTGGGTGGCTTCGGCATCTTCAACGTCGGTCACCGCCATCCCAAAGTCGTCGCCGCGGTCCAGAACCAGCTGCGCCGCCAACCGCTTCACAGCCAAGATCTGCTCGATCCGCTGCGCGCAATGCTCGCCAAAGCGCTAGCGATGTTGACGCCCGAGGGGCTGGAGTTCAGCTTCTTCTGCAACAGCGGCACCGAGGCCGTCGAAGGCGCGCTAAAGCTCGCCCGCGCTTACGATCCGTTCAAACAAACGATCGTGGCTGCGACTAACGGCTTTCACGGCAAGAGTTACGGCTCGCTGTCGGCTAGCGCCAAAGCCGAGTTCCGGCGGCCCTTCGGACCGATGCTGCCGAACATCGAGCACGTTCCCTTCAACGATCTCCCGGCGCTGCGTGACATGATGACCTCGTGCAAAGCCGTAGGCGAAGACGTCGGCGCAGTTTTGCTCGAGCCAATCCAGGGCGAAGGCGGCGTGAACATACCCGACGACGATTATCTTCCCGGCGTTCGCGCGCTCTGCGACGAGTTTGGTTCGCTGCTGATCTTAGACGAAGTTCAGACCGGCATGGGCCGCACCGGAAAGATGTTCTGCTGCGAGCACTACGGCGTCGCACCGGATCTGATCTGCCTCGCCAAGGCTTTCGGCGGGGGCGTCATGCCGGCCGGTTCGGTCGTCGGGCGGCGCGAAATATTTTCGCGACTTTTCGACAATCCGTTTTTGCACACGTCGACCTTCGGAGGAAATCCGCTCGCTTGCGCGGCGGCGCTGGCAACGATCAACGTACTGATCGAGGAGCGGTTGCCTGAACGCGCTGCAGTCATGGGCGAACGCATGCTGGCCGGCATCCTCCGTGCCGTCGAAGGCCACGACGATTTGGTCGTCGGCGTGCGCGGTAAAGGGCTGCTGATGGCGCTCGAGTTTCGCGATCACGAGACGGGCTTCGAACTCGGTAAGCGGATGCTCGATCGCGGCGTCTTGGTTTCGGGTACGTTGGTCAACGCGCGCGTCATTCGGGTCGAACCACCGCTGACGATCACGGAAGAAGAGGCCGATTATGTCTGCCAAGCGCTGGCCGAAAGCTTAATTGAAATGTCCATCGATAATCCCAAGCAACCGAGTCACCCTGAGCTTGTCGAAGGGTAGGAGTCGAGAAACTAATGCAAACGGCAACGCATCCGGCGGCAAACGCGCAAGAGGTCCTCAAGCATCTTCCGCGTCGCGACGGCATCATTCCGATGTACGCCGGCGGCGAGTGGAAGCTCGCCTCCGACGGCGGCACGCGCGAGATCGTTAATCCCTCGAGCGGTGCTGCGATTGCGACGATTGCAGAAGCGTCCGTCCTCGATACGCAGGCAGCCATCTTGGCCGCGCGCAAAGCCTTCGACGAAGGGCCGTGGGGCAAAACCAGCGCGGCCGATCGAGCGGCGTTGCTCTTTAAGCTCGCCGATGCGATCGACGCCCACCGCGACGAGTTCATGCGCATCGACACGCTCAACAACGGCAAGCCGTTGCGAGAGACTGAGTACGATGCCGTAGACGCGGCCAACTGTTTCCGTTACTACGCAGGGCTCGCAACCAAACCGCACGGTCAGACCTTCGACGTGCCGGCGCCCTCGCAAACGTTCACGGTTCGGGAACCAATCGGTGTCTGCGGGCAGATCGTGCCGTGGAACTACCCCTTGCTGATGGCAACGTGGAAGCTCGCGCCGGCGCTGGCCGCGGGAAACGTCTGCGTGATCAAACCGTCCGAGCTAACGCCCCTGTCGACCATTCGGTTAGCGATGCTGATGCACGACCTCGGCTTCCCGGCCGGCGTCGTGAACGTCATCCCGGGCGCGGGGGCAACGGTCGGACACACGATCGCGGCAAGCCATCTGGTGGACAAAGTCGCCTTCACCGGCGGCACGAAGACGGGGCGCAGCATCATGCACGATGCCGCCGGGAACTTGAAGAAAATTTCCCTCGAGCTCGGCGGGAAGTCGCCCAACATCGTCTTTGCCGACGCCAATTTTGATACGGCGATCGACTACGCGCTCTTCGGTATCTTCGCCAATGCCGGACAGGTTTGCTCGGCCGGCTCGCGGCTGATTCTCGAACGCTCGCTTCACGACCGGTTTATGGAGCGGCTCGTCGAGCGGGCAAAGAAAATCCGCGTTGGCGACGGCTTCGACCCGCAGACGGAGATGGGGCCGATCATCTCTGCGGTGCACCGCGAGCGCGTCGAAAACTATATCGCAACGGGCGTCGGCGAGGGTGCGGCGCTGCTTTGCGGAGGGAACCGCTTGGGCGGCCCGCTTGCCGAAGGCAACTATATCGCCCCGACGATCTTTGACGATACGACGCCCGATATGCGCATCGTCCAAGAGGAGATTTTTGGGCCGGTGCTGGTCGTGCAAGCCTTCGACAGCGAAACCGAAGCGATCCGGTTGGCCAACGACACGATTTACGGTCTGGCCGGCGCGGTCTTCACCAACGACGTCGCGAAAGCGCATCGCGTGATTCGCAAGATGCGCGCCGGCATAACCTGGATCAACACCTACCATCCGACGTATAACGAGGCGCCGTGGGGCGGTTACAAGCAATCCGGCATCGGGCGCGAGCTCGGTACCTACGGTTACGACGCGTATACGGAAGTCAAGCAGATCAACGTAAACCTCGACGTCGAACCGTCAGGCTGGTTTAGCGAGTAGCACCGCGTTTTTCCAAAATTGCCAAGAGGAACGTGAGATGCGATTCGAGCCGTTGCGAGACTCTTCGTGGTAGACCTCCGCTAGCGCGTCGAACAGCGCTCGAGCGCCCTCCCTGTCTCCTAAGATGCTCAACGACCGCAGGATCCGCGTCAAGCGAAGATGATTGTGGTTTCCCGCGCTGAGCCAGCCGCTGCTCCGCGGAAAGGATGCGCTCTTTACGATGAGATCGCCGTGCCGTGTAAAGCCGTAGAACGCGAGCATGCGGTCGAAAGAAAGACGCAACGCTGCGCGTAACTCCGGCCGGGCGTGAAACTCGTCGATGGCTGCCTGGTCAAGTATCGGAGCCGATGGATTCGCGCCGCTTCGTTCAGGCATCGGAAAGAGCCACTGAATAAAATCGTGTACCCTTTCGATCTGCTCGTCGTCGAAGGCGAGGATATCGGTG
>CAZMPP010000036.1:0-15402 GCA_964568035.1 uncultured bacterium | reverse complement strand
CTTGATAACTGCAATCCTCAACGTCGGCGAGAAGAACGATCTCGCGTTGCTCGGGCGTAAGGTCGTCGAGGGCCTTGGCCAGAGGCTCACTGAGATAGCCTTCGACGTAATCTTCAATCGGTTGAATCGCAAGCGGCCGGCCTCCCCCGAATTCTTGAGGTTGGTTATCATTTGGAATCTCTTCTTGATAACGAACTTTACGGCGCCGAAGTTCGTCTCGGTGAAGATTAGTTACGATTCGGTAGACCCAAGACAAGAAGGAGGTTCCTGGCTTGAAGCTGCGCCACGCCCGGTAGATCCGGATAAACGCCTCTTGGGTCAGGTCGCGGGCGTCAGCCTCGTTGCGCGTCAAACGATAGGCAAAGTTGTAGGTCGCTTTGCCGTACTGTTCAATCGCACGTTCCAAAAACGCCGCTTGCTGCGGCGTGGGGCTTTCGGACGGTTGATGCGACGCGGGCATAGGGTGAGATAACGCTTCCTTGCTCAGCTCGGAAGGTCCGCCTAAGTCGACTCGGTTTTGCCCCGGCGAGGCCAGAGAACGCGGGCCACTAACCACATTCCCAGCAGCGAAACAACCGTAATGATGGTAAAGAGCGTGAGCTCCAAGAGGGCGATGCCGGCGAACTGGCTGCCGCCGCAGAGCGCGATGGCGTTGGCGATCAGTGCCAGCTTGAAGCGCTCGAAGGGATTGCCGGTCATCCCCGCCACGGTGCGCGCCTGAGCGAGGGCGCCGTCGGGATCCCAACTTGCCGTCTCGACGATGGTCGCGATGCGACCGGCCGGCGATGCAATCACCAGCTTGTCGTCGTGCAAGAAGTTTACCGAGCTCACGCGCATCGAGCTCACCGAGAAGGCGTCGAGGAGCCGCGTGATGGTCGAGCCGGTTCCCGTCAACAGCGTCCAGTTCTCGCGCTCGGCTCCGTAGCGCGCCGCATACTCGCGCAGGATCGCCGGGGAGTCATATTGCGGATCAAGGGTGATTTCGGCCAGCGCGAAGTGCTTGGGATCGAGATGCTCTTCCAAATAGGCGAACTTGCCGCTGATGGCCGGACAGAGCGTCCGGTCGGGACAGCGAGTGAAGACGAAGGAGAGCAAGAGTGTCTTTCCCATGAACGCGCGATCGAGCTGCACGGGCCGCCCATCTTGATCCACCAGCTCCGCGTGCGGCAGCGAACTGCCCGGTTCGACGCGCACCGCGCGTGCCGAGTCGGGTAAGCCCGGCGCAAAACGGCCTGCCGCAATCGCACTGCGCAGCGTCGGCGGACGCGTCGCCGGATCCAGCAGCGCATCGATGTTGGTTCCCTCGGCAAATGCCGCGGACGGCGAGAAGCGATAGCGCCGCGTCAGCGACGGCCGCATCGCGGGAACCGGATCGGTTTGCACGATAGCCGTGTGGTCGGGCAGCGTATCGAGAACGACGCCGTGCACCGGCACGAGCGCGAAAGCCGCCGCGGCAAGTAACGCGATCATCCCAGCAGCGCGTTCACCGCGCGCGTTAGGGATGCTTGCGAGTCTTCATCGTCTTGCACGCTACGCACCCGTTGCCGTCCGTCGATCAAGAAGATGGCAGCGCCGTGCGCGACATTGTAATGGCCGTGCCGAACCGGCATGGCTTGCGACCACACGTGGTAGGCTTTTTCGACGGCGGCTATTTGCGACGGACTTCCGGTCAGGGCGACGAGCCGGCCGCCGCCGGGACGATCGAATCGCCCGACGTAGCGGTGCAGCACGCTCGGCGAATCGCGACGCGGATCCACGGTAACGAAAACAATCTCGAGTTGCTGCGAACGGGAACCGAGCTCTTGTGCGGTTCGCACGAGCTTGGCTAGTGTAGACGGGCAGGTATCCGCACAGTGCGTGTAGCCAAAGGTCAGCAGCAATGCTTTTCCGTGCTGCTGCGAAAGGCGCCACGGAGCACCGCTAGTGTCGACCAGGGTGAAGTCGGCGGCCCGTTGGCCGCCCGCGCACGCTGACGCCGGCAGGAGCGCGAGGAGCGCGAGCGAGCGAAGCCGGAACGGCATAATCGTATTGTACGACGATTTACGTGCGCGCACTGCCGGAAGAATCGGGCCCCCTGCCAGGGGTTGAGGCGGGCTGAAGGCAACGAAAGGGGCGTGAACGCGGCTGTACTGGTGGTCCGCCTTCTTTTGGGGGCGCTGCTCGTTGTTGCGGGCGCGCTCAAAGTCGGGCACGCCGCCGAGCTGGCCTCGACCATCGCCAACTTTCGATTGCTTCCCGCAACGATTACCGGCCCGCTGGCCGTAGGGCTGCCTTATTTCGAGCTGTTGCTCGGTGCCTATTTAATCGGCGGTCTCTTCACGCGCGGTGCGGCGGTGGTCGCGGCCGCACAGTTCGTGCTTTACGCCGGCGTAATTGCCTCGGCCGTGTTGCGCCATATTCCGGCCAACTGCGGCTGTTTCGGTCCGGGAGATGCGGCGACTGCGGATTGGCCGCACGTGGCGCTCGACCTCGCGCTTGCCGGTGCGAGCGGTTTCGTTGCGTACGGAGCGCCCGGGGCGTTAGCCTTGGATAGAAAGCTGCGAAGCGCGGCGTGAATCAACGCTCTTTAATTGCGGTCACGATTGCAGCGGTAGCCGTCATCGTTGCCGGCGCGCTGCTCTGGTATCATTTCGGGCCGGAGAGCCGTCGCGTACAGGAAGCTTCAACGTCGCCGGTCACCGGCAAGGCAACGGTCGGCCAACCCGCGCCATCCTTCGAAGTTTCAACGACCAATGGACTCTTTAAGCTCGATTCGGCGACCAAACCCGTCTTTTTGGAAGTCTTCGCCACCTGGTGTCCGCACTGCCAGCGCGAAACGGTCGTAATCGATCGCCTCTACCACAACTATGGATCGCGCGTCGCGTTTGTCGGCGTTTCGGGTAGCGGCACGGCGATGGACGGCACGTCGGCGGCTTCGCAGCTCGACGTGCTCGAGTGGGTGCGGCGTTTCAACGTTCAATACCCAGTGGCATACGATCCGTTGCTCAACGTCGCGAATCTCTACTTACAGAATGGCTTTCCGACGTTCGCCGTGATCGGCCGCGACAAACGCGTCTCGTATCTCAACAGCGGCGAGGTTTCATACCAAGAGCTCAGCGCTGCGATCGACAAGGTACTGCGCGCCGCTCCGGCGCGTTCCTAGACTCCCGGCGGAAAGACGTAGTTCGGCGGCGGGACGATCGGCGTTCCGATCTCGAGCACGATTTGCTGGTGTGCGCTGAGCGGAATTGCCTGCAGATCGCCGTCGTACTTCACGCCGTTGACGTACGCCGTGACCGGGCCGGTGATGCCGGCGACGATGGTACGGTCGAGCGGCTGGCCCCAGATGTCGAAAAGCATGCCGAGCGTATACGGGCCGCCTTGAGGCGGCGAGAGGTCCGGCGCTTCGACGTGAATCACGCCGCTGCCGTCGTGGGTGTGAATCCAATAGAGACAAGCGCCCGACGGGTTCGGTGCGGCGCCGATGAACTGGGGAATTTGTATCTGCTTACCGTTTCGGAAGATCGCCAAGTGCGCGTGCACGTGCAGCGTTGCGAACTCTTGCGTCGCACAGGTAATCCCGTCAACGGGTTGTCCGCGGCCGCCGCGCGTCGTATCGGGAACTTTGTCCTTGAAGTACTTTTCGCCCAGCGCCTGGCCGTTAGCTAGTTGAATCGGCTTGGCCGTCGGCGCGCCGGTGGCCGGCGTCGGAGTCGCGTACGCCTGTTGGATCGTGCGCTTCTGCCAGAAGTTAAAGCCGGCAATAGCAAGGAGCAGCAACACTATTGCCGCACCGACACCGATGTAGACGGGGCGCATAGGATCGCGGCGCGGGGGAGGCGCATCGCCTCCGCGCGCCTGGCGGCGGCGTTCGGTGCGGGTGGGCTGTGACATCGATTTCCTTCGTTAAGATGGTGCTCGCAGCGGCGCGGAAACGGCGCGGTCGCCGATTTCCAGCGGTCGCTGGGGCACCAAGTAGTTAGTGACGTAATCGGTGACCGCGTCGGCGAGCGGTGTCGCCGGGCGATCGTAACCGGTGGCGCGCAGACGGTGCATGCGGGCGCACGTATGGTATTGATATTTGCCCCGCAAATGTTCGGGCATCTCGATGAACTCGATGCGTTCCGGCATCTCCAGCGCGATGAAAATCGGACGGACGAGATCGAGCCAGGTGCGCGCGGCTCCCGAGCCGACGTTGAAAAGTCCGTTGGCGTCGGCTTCGGCAAGGTGCAGCGTCATCTCGGCCGCATCTTTTACGTATAGGAAGTCGCGCCGTTGTTCGCCGTCCCGGTAATCGGGCCGGTGGCTCTTGAAGAGCCGCACGCTGCCACCGTCGCGAATTTGCTCGTAAGCTTTGAAGACGATGCTTCGCATCTCGCCCTTGTGGTCTTCGTTGGGTCCGAAAATGTTGAAGTACTTGACGCCGCAGACGTGATGCTCCAGCCCCGTGCGTCGCGCGTACAGATCGAAGAGATGCTTAGAGTAGGCGTAGCCATTGAGCGGGCGCAGCGCGTGCAGGTCCGCCTCGTCGGAGAGCTCCGCTTCGAGGCCGCCGTAAGTGGCGGCTGAAGAGGCGTAAACAAACCGCGTGCATTGCGGGATCGCCCAGTGCGCGAGATTCTTGGTGTACTCGTAGTTGTTCCGAAGCAAGAAGCCGGCGTCCGACTCGGTCGTTGACGAGCACGCGCCCAGATGAAAGACCGTGCCGATCTTGCCGAACGTCCCGGGCTCGGCGATGCGGCGCTCGAACTCGTCGGCGTCAATGAAATCGGCGAAGCGCAGAGGCACCAAATGCTTCCACTTCTCGGACCGGTCGAGGCGGTCGACGACGAGGACGTCTTCGAGACCACGCCGATTGAGCGCCCAAAGAATGGCGCTGCCAATCAGGCCGGCGCCTCCCGTAACGACGATTCTGCCGCGGCTTAAGTCGTGCATCAGCTCCAAAATTCTCTTTCCAGCGGGTCCGATGTCGAGTCCTTTGGGCCAAGGAGTCCTCCGCCATAGTTGCGAATGATTTGCAAATAATGACCCGCGGCCGGGCTCTCTGGCTCTATTTCGCGCTCTGCGTGCCGTTCGGCATCGCGGTTCATCTGGGCTCGGAGTTCGCCGGCCTTGGTCGCGACGCCGGCGAAATTGCCTTCTCGCCGCTCCATGGCTACTTGCTGCTTCTCGGGGTCGGCGCGCTAGCGGCGTTTTTTGCGGACGGCGGCTTCTTTGCGGGCAGCGCCGAGCGGCGCCGCCGCATGGGCTTGATGGCCGCGGCGCTACCCTGGGGAGCGCGAGGCTTGCGCTTTGCGGCGCTCTCGGCCGCGATGCAGTTCGGCTTCTTTGCAATCACGCAGTTCGGCGAAGGCTGTCCGCTGTGCAAGGGCGATCTTCTCGTCGGATTGATCGCGGCGCTGGTTGCCAGCGGCATCGGCGCTTTCGCCGTCGCCGCGCTGCGCCGGCGGATCGTGCGCTATTTCGCGCCGGTCTTTGCCTCACGCCGGCCAAGGGCTCGTGCTGCGGCGCGCGTGCAGCTGCTTAGATCGAGGCCCAGTTTCAAATTTACGTACGCCGGGTTTGCCGTAATGCTGGGCAATCGCCCACCGCCGTTCCTCCTAGCCTGAACGTTCGGCCGTTTTGGCCGCCACTCTCTTCACGCTAGGAGTACATCATGTTGTTGCTGCTTCGCAGCGCCGCGTGCGCGCTGCTGGTCGCGGCGTGGTTCGCGGCCGTCCCTTTGCGGGTGCTCGCCTCCGCGATCTTCGTAGAAGGCGTCGTAATCGATGACGTGGGCAAGCCCGTCGCCGATGCGACCGTACGAGTTTCAGGGGAAAACGTTACGCTGACGCAGCGAACCGACGCCGGCGGTCGCTTCGCCTTCGAGACGCTAACCGTCGGGCGTTACGTGCTCGCGGTGAACAAAGGCGTGCTCGCAACGAGCGAGGACATCGACGTTACGGCGGCGGGCCTAACGCTGCGCGTTTCTCTCGCGGGATTGCATACAATCGGACACGTTGCCGTCGTGCGAAATTCGGTTGCGGTGCGGTCGGGAACCGACGTTAGCCTAGATTCAAGCTTGTTGTCCCACTCGCCGACGGGAAGTACGTTGCCGGGCATCCTGACGCAGCTCCCCGCTGCAGTCCTTGGATCCAACGGCCAAATTCACGTAAACGGCAACCACAACGGACTCAACTATTACGTTGACGGCGTCCAGTTGCCGGCCGACCTCAACCGCGTGCTCGGGACCGAGATCGACCCAGCCGACATCGGCTATCTGGACGTTTTGCAGGGCGCCTACCCAGCGCAGTACGGCGACCGTTTCGCCTCCGTGCTTAACGTCGGAACGAAGGCTTACGCCGGGCCAGCCGGCTACACGTTCTCCGTGACCGGCGGCTCTTTCGCTACGCAGCAGAGCGCACTGGCGGTCCACATGCCGGTCGGCGCCGCCGGTGGTTCGCTGACGCTCGCCGGTTTCTTAGGCCGGAGCAATTGGGGTCTCGATCCACCGGTCGGCGACCCGGTGCACAACGCTACGAGCGATGCCAACGGGTTCTTGCGTCTTACGCTGCCCGTCAACGGCATCGACACCCTTAACTTCGATGCGATGCACTCGCTGCAAACCTTCCAGATACCGCCCGACACATCCAACGGGATGCCACCGCAGACCGACGACAACGAGTATCAAAGCGATACGTTTCTAGCTTTGCAATATCGCCATGCTTTTCGTGAGAATGGAAGTCTGCAGTTCGGGCCGTCGTTCAAAGTCGGGAGCATTCTGGATACCAACGACCCGCGCAACGACCTCGCGGCCGGCGGTCCCCCGCCCCCGCCGGGCCAGACCAACTGTATCGACTTCACCGATTGTCTCTTTTCCGTCTATGCGAATCGCACTGCTCGCGACTACCGCTTCAACGTGGACTACGCCGTGAAGTTGACGCGGCACACGATCCGGGCCGGCGCCCTTTACGATGCGTCCACGATTTTGAAGAACTATACGATCGCGATGCAGCCCTACAGCGCGCTCAATCCCAACGGTACCTTTACCGCCGTCGATACGGCGCCGAACGTGGCGCATCAACAGGAGGCCTACGTTGCCGATTCTTGGGCCATCGGCTCGAACTATCTTCTGGATTACGGTCTGCGCTCGGACTCGTTTCAAATCTTCTCCACGAACTTCGATAGCGGTTTTGCCCAACTCAGTCCGCGTGTCAAGCTGACGCGCCTCTTCGGATCGCGCGCCAGTCTTTACGTCTACTACGGCCGGCTGTTCGTGCCGTTTTCCTTCGAGAACGTCAATCCGGTGACGGCGGCCGAACTTTACTATGCGCCTCCGTCCGGCACGTTCGACCTCCGGCCGGAACGCGACTCGCTCTACGAGGCGGGCGGTCATCTTCCTATCGGTTCGGCCGACGCCGGCTTTCGTATCATGCATCTGGTGGCAAGCGATTGGATCGACGACACCCAAGTCGGCGTGACCAATCTTCACCAGGACATTAACTTTCCGGTAGGGCGCGTTGAGGCACAGACGCTATACGTGCAGCAAAAGCTTTCACGCAACGGGCGAGCATATTCCTCGCTAACGCATAGTCTGGCGCTCAACTCGCTCGTTTGCGAAACCAACCTCTTGCAGAACTGCACCCTGGGTGGCTATCAGACCACGTCAAGCGGGGGATTGAAGCCGTACTACGTCTCGCCCGGTTGGGGCCTTGCGCAGGCCGATCACGATCAGCACTGGACGGCCAATGCTGGATGGATCTTCAACGACCCTCACGGCGGCTGGTTCTCGATCAACGCCGAGTACGGCAGCGGACTCTCGGCCGGCGATCCCGCTCAGATCGTTGCCGGACCGCCCACTTACGCGAACGCGTACGACGACGCCTGCGCCAACGGCGACGCAGTGAACTGTAAGGTGCCGCCGCATCTGCTCTTCAACGTCGAGAAGGGCGTAGCCATCGGTTTGCACCTCAGCGCCGCCCTCTCGATCCTCAACCTTTTCAACGATCCCTTTGCGATTACGCTGGACAACTCGCTGCAGGGAACGCACTACGCGCGCCCACGCAGCGTTATCTTACGGTTCGATGCCCGGCAGTGAAGTGTCGCCTTAGAACGGCGCCGATAGACGCAACAAGAAGTTGGTGCCGTTGGCGATTTGGGTTGTGTTGAAGCCGTTGGCTACTTTGATGACGTACTGGTCGTTGAGGATGTTGTTGACGATAAGCGAGAGGCCGAGGCCGGTGTCCTGACCGGCGCGTCCCGCGGTGAGATAACGTCCGGCAGCGATATCGAACGTCGTATGGGCCGGCAGCCGTCCGCTCAGATTCGCGTTCGCGCTTTCGAAAGCGACCGGAAAACCACTTCCGTAGTTGCCTTGGAGCGTCGTGAACCAACGGTGGTCTCTGCCAAAACGCCAAGTATAGGCGGCACTAGAAACGACCGTTTCGTCGTGATCCTCGGGAGCGAGTTGCGAGACGCACGTAGCACCCGGCTCGTTAGTGTTTGGAGGAAAGAGGAACGTGGCGCCGGAGACGCAAGCCGCGTACGAGCCCGACCACGTAAAGTTGAACCACCAGAGATTGTCGTTCGGCAAGCGGTCCTGAAAACGGAGTTCGGCTCCGTTATCGATGCCGATGGCATTGTTGAAGACGGCAAAGAGCGGCGTATCGAGCAGCTGCGTGGTATCGAGAACGTTCACGGACGTCTTGCGGAAGATATTAATGGAACCCGTGAACTGCGGGTTGAACGCGTACTGCCAACCGCCCTCAACGTACGCGTCTTGTTCGGGTTTGAGGTCGTAGACGGGCTCCCCGCTACAGCCTTGCAAAACGACGCAGTCCTGCCGGACATCTTCGAGCAGCGGCGCTGCGTAGTAACGTCCGTAAAAGGCATGGAAAGTATTCTTGCCGCCATCCCAAAGTGTGAGGCCGATCCGCGGCTCGAGCATATATCCGCTGGTGTAGCCGGTGGAGTGATCGTAGCGGAGCCCGTAGTCGAGCTGGGCATAGTTCGAGAACTTCCAGTTATCTTGCGCGTAAATTCCGATCTGCGAGCCGGCCTGGCCCTGATCGGGCGCCGCCGTCAGGTAGTACGGCTGCTGGTGCTCGCCCGACGTCGCCCCGCAACCATCTTGGTAATAGCACGCAAAGGCCTGGCTGGCGACGAGGAACTCCCGATCCATGTCGATGCCGACCTTCCACGTATGGTTTGCGAGTGCGCGAAAGTCCGAGAGGCGTACGCCGTAGTAGCTGGCATACGTGTTCGAAAGCAGGCCGACGTTGTGCAGCTGCCCGGAGCCCGAGCCGGAACCCGACCCGTCCAGCGGAGTGCCGCACCGCGCGCAAGTGGCGTCGGCGCTAAAGTCGGGCGTGACGCCTAAGACGTCGTTGGGTAGATCGCCGTCGTAGTTGATGCGCGTCGAGCGCCACCACGGAATGACTTGAACGATGCCGTTTCCGTCCTGGGACGTTATGGTGTAGTTAAGGTTCGAGAAGCGGTCGTACTCGCGTTGAACGTCGTCGGTTCCCAGCGGTGTCGTGATCGGGTCGTACGGATTGTTGGGATCGGTGTTGATCGGAATCTGGAACTGCGCCAGCTGGTTGGAGTAGTCGAAGGCCAGCGTGCTGCGCGGCGTGAGTTGGGTAATCATCCGAAAGAACTGATCGCTCTGCGACGCGTTGTCGTGAATGGCGTCGAAGGTCGGCGCATCCAGCCCGCGGGCCGTGGACTGCGTGTTCGCGTCCAAGAAGGCCTCGGTCGAACCGAAACGCGCGGCCGCCTCCAACTGGCCGATGGCTTGCGATTGGTTGCCGCCGCCGCCTTCGACCGTTCCGAAAAAGCCTTCCGGAATGTCGGTGGGACGGCTGCTGATGATGTTGACGACGCCGCCCATGCGGTCGCCGCCGTATTCGGCCGGAATCGCGCCGGTGTAGAGTTCGAACGAGTCGATGATTTTCGGGTCGATAATCTCGGCAAAGTTCGAGGTGGTCGCCAGCGGCAGCGGCGCGCCGTCGATGTTGTACGCCACGCCGTGAAATCCGTTGATGACCGGTTCGTTATAAGAGAAGGGGATGACGCCCGGGAGCGTCTGCAGCATCCGGTCGAGACTGTTTTGTGCGGGCGACGACTGAATCTGCGCGCGATCGATCTGATGGACCGAGGGCGGATTGCTCTCAACGCCGGCATGCGCGGTCACCGTCGTTCGGGCGATCTCGGCGAGCCGTGTGGAGAGCGGGACGTTGACCGTCGCCACCGATCCACTGTTGACTTCGACGATGACGACGTACTTGGCGATGCTCTTAGCCGCTACGGTGAGACGGTACGAGCCAAAGGGAACCTCGGAGAAAACGTACTCGCCGTCGGAGCGAGTCGTGGCGTTAAAGCGAGATCCTTCGCCTTCCAGCGTGACTGGCACGTTGGCGGCCGGCTTGCCGTCGATCGTGACGGTGCCGCGGACCAACCCGTTTACCGCTGCCATCGCGGGCTGCGCTATTAAAAGAACCAAGAGCGCGGCAACGATCGCCGCTGGGATGCGAACCATGGAGCCTCCTCGAAAGTGCGGTGCGATAGTGCGCGCTTAAGCGCGCGAAAACAACGCGAGCGACGCGATCGGAGGAGGACGAGCGAAACGCCGCCGCGCCAGGCGGAGGCGACGGTAGATTGGACGCGACTCGAAGCGACGGCTGCGCATCGGAAGCCGCGGGGAGAACGGGGTGCGCGCAATGGCGAGTACGGCCCGCGCGAGCAAGCGCGCGAGCCCGCAGGTGAGCTGTGTAACGAGCCACGCCGCCAGCACCAGGACGAGCAGCACGACGGCGACCGGCGGTCCAGCGTGTTTTCTTTCCAGTGCTTCACCGGCGAGATACCAGAGCAGACTGCAGCCGGCGATCGCGGCGAGCGACGGAAAGCGCGAGCTCAGGCGCGCGGCAAGTACGCTGCCGTCGGCGGTCGAGCGGGCGCCCGACCACGCGAGCGAAGCGAAGAGTAAGCTCGCGCCGACGACCACGGTTAGCGCCGCCTGGAGGAAGAGTTCGTTGTACGCGCCGCCCATGGCGTGGCTGCCGCCGAAGAGCGCCGTATGGGCTGCTAAGGAGGCGAGCAAGCCCCCTGCCAGCGCGCCCGGAACCTTCCGTAAGGCCACGGTGGTCTTTTCTAGGCGCGGCCGCGGGGAGACCTTGAGGCCGCGTCGTACTGAGCCTGCCCCCCTTGGCGACCCGCACGCCGGTGGGTATTGGAGCATTGAAAGAAGACCGCAGCCATGACCACCCGACAACTCGTTGAGAACGCCGACACCGTTAGTTTGGTCTGCGCACTGCTCGTGCGCTTCCCCGAGCTGACGTCGATCCGCGCGGGCGCCGATCGCACGTTGCGCCTCACCTTCGCCATGCGCCGGCGGCTCGATCGCACGGCACAGGCGCGGCTGGCCGAGGCGATTGAGGACCACGTTCGCAGTTTTCTCGCGCTGGCAAAGGACGAGCCGGTGACGCTGCGCATCGAGTGCGAAGGTGACCGCCGCTTGACGTTCGTGCACGTGACGCGGGATTCCGAGACCTTTTCTAAGGAGGAGCTGGAGTTGCTGGCGGGGTTCCTGCGCGACCGCTGCGGCGACGCGCTGGTCCTTAATCCGGTTCCGGACGATCATTTCGAAGCCGACCCCGCAGCCGAGGACGAGGCCGCGACGTACGCGGTCGAGGCGTTGCGCGACCCGGCACAATCGAAGAGTTTGGTCGGATTTAGAGAAGAAAAGCGCGTGCTCGTATACTTCCTGAAGTCGCAGAAGAAAGCGAAGGCCTCGGCTCGCCGCTAGAAGGCCCGACGCTGAACCTTCTCCTGATCGGCGACGTCGTCGGGTCGCCGGGACGCGAAACGCTCAAGCGTTGCGTGTCGCTGCTTCGAGAGCAGTATCGAGTAGATGCCTGTATCGCCAACGGCGAGAATGCCGCGGGCGGTTTCGGCTTGACCGCGCAAACAGCCGAGGAAATGTTTGCCAGCGGCGTGGACTTTATTACGAGCGGTAATCATATATTCGATAAACGCGACTTCGGAGAATACTTGGAGAACAGCAATCGCGTAATCCGGCCGGCGAACTACCCGCCGGCCGTCCCCGGTCGCGGGGCAGGGACCTTTGCCGCCAACGGCGTGACCGTGGGCGTCCTCAACCTCATGGGGCGTACGTTTATGCCGCCCGTAGACGATCCGTTCCGCTGCGTCGACGCTTTGGTCGCCGACCTGCACGCCCGAACTCCGGTCGTCATCGTCGACGTTCATGCCGAGGCGACGTCGGAGAAAGTCGCCCTGGGGCGGTACCTCGACGGCCGCGTCTCCTGCGTTTACGGAACGCACACCCACGTGCAGACCGCCGACGAGCAGATTCTTCCCGGGGGCACCGCTTACATTAGTGACTTGGGAATGACCGGGCCGATGGAAGGCGTGATCGGAATGGAATCCAAAGCCGTGCTCGACCGCTTCGTTACCGGATTCTCCGATCGTTTTACCGTGCAGAAGAGCGGCGAGAAGCAGTTCTGCGGCGCCGTCGTTCAGATCGACCCCGTTTCCGGCAAAGCCGGCGAGATTAAGCGGATCTTCTTGCGAGGCATAGCATGAGCGGCGGCGTCACGCTCAAAGTCAGCGCCAAAAGCAGCCCCAATGCCGTGGCCGGCGCGCTGGCCGCGGCGTTGCGCGAACGCGACAAAGTAGAGGTGCAGGCCGTAGGTGCCGGCGCAATTAATCAGGCCATCAAGGCCGTGGCTATTGCGCGCGGCTTTTTGAAAGGGGCGCAGTGGGATGCGGTCTGCAGTCCGTCGTTCGTTCTCGTCGAGATCGGCGAGAGCGAGCGAACCGCCATCTCGCTGATGGTCGAACGCCGTAAGCTGGAAGAAAAGCCGCAAGAGGAAAAGGTTCAAATTGAAGATTGATCTCCATTCGCATACGAACTGCAGCGACGGGACGCTGAGTCCGCAGGAGCTGGTAAATTTCATGGAAGAGCGCGGGGTCGAGCTCTTCTCCATATCGGATCACGACACGGTTGCGGCCTACGGCAACTTCACACCGTATGCCGGATCCCGCTTTATCCCGAGCATCGAGATCAATACCACCTGGCGCAAGAACGAAGTTCACGTGCTGGGCTACGGCGTGCCGACCGGACCGTCGCCGATCACCGAGTTGCTCGAATATAACCAGGTGCAGCGCCGCGTTCGCGCCGAGACGATGGTCAAGCAGTTGCAGGAAGCCGGCTACCCGATTTCACTCGAAGAGGTTCTACACGAGGCCGGAAGCGCCGACGCGGTCGGGCGCCCGCACGTCGCCAAGGCGCTGGTACGCCTGGGCATCGCTCAAAGCGTCGACGATGCCTTCCGACGCATGATCGGGGGCGGCATGCCGGGCTACGTCCCGCAAGTCTATACGACGCCCGAGCACGCCATCGAAACCATCGCTTCGGCCGGCGGAATTCCCGTGCTGGCTCATCCCGGGCGTCTCGACGACCGCTCGTTGATCGACGAGCTGGTTCCGCACGGGCTGCGCGGGCTCGAAGTCTTCTATCCGCTCCACTCGGCGCAAGACACGCGGGAGTTTCGCGAAACTGCCAAGCGCTACAACCTGGTGATGACCGGCGGAATGGACTTTCACGACATCCGCTATCACACCAAAGGCGTCGGCATGGAGGTTGATGCCGAGGATCTCGCGCCCTTTCTGGAACTCGTAGAAGTCTTCGCGTGATCGCCGTAGTCGCGACGGCAGCGCTCGCGGCGGCGATCGAGTCGCCGATGCGCGCGCCGCGGCTGCGCTACTCTACCGTCGGTGCCGAGGTCTACGATCTCGACGCCAAACGCGTACTCTACGCCCGCAACGCTCAAACGCTCATGGTGGCGGCGTCGACGACGAAGCTCCTGACCGAAGGCACGAGCCTTGCGCTGCTGGGGCCGGATTTTCGCTGGACGACGCCGGTGTATCGAACCGGCACGGTAGATTCGAGCGGCGCATTGCGGGGCGATCTGATTCTGGTCGCAAGCGGCGATCCGAATCTCTCGCAGCGCATCCGCCAAGACGGTACGCTTGCCTTCGAGGACGAGGACCACGCGTACGACGGCTCTCCAGAAACCAAAGCCGTACCCGGCGATCCGCTGGCCGTTTTACGTGAGCTCGCCACCCAGATTCGCAAATCCGGAATCACTCGTGTGGAGGGCAACGTCGTCGTCGACTCGTCGCTCTTTGCGGATCAGGGCGCGGAGGGTGGAACCGGCGTCATCGTCTCCCCCATCGTCGTCAACGATAACGTCGTCGACGTCACCGTCACTCCGGGGCAGAATCCCGGCGATCCGGTTAGCGTCGCCGTGTCGCCGCAGACGCCGTACGTCACCTTCGTCAATCAAGCTAAGACCGGTGCGCCAAAGAGCGATGCCGCCATCGACTTGAGCAGCGACGTCCGCGACGCAACCGGGCACCACGTTGTGACCATTACCGGTACGCAGGCACCGGGCCCGAGCATTCTTTACGCCTATCGCGTTCCCGAGCCAAAGGTCTTCGCGCAAGCGGCATTTACGGTGGCACTGCAAGACGCGGGAGTGACGGTCTCGCCGCCGGCCTCGCCTGCGCCGGCACCCGTTGGCCCGTACGACCCGGCAAATCTGGTGGCGCGGCACGTCTCGCCGCCGCTCTCCGAGGATGCTTACATCACGCTGAAGGTGAGCGACAATCTCCACGCCGGGCTGATGCCGTATATGTGGGCGGTCTACCTGGCACATGCAAAGAGCGACTATTTAAAAGCCGGATTTGCGCTGGAGAATAAGATGCTGGCCGGCGCCGGTCTCGACGTGAATCAGGCAATTCAGGAAGATGGCCTCGGTAGTAGTGCCTACTTCACCCCTGATTTCATGGTGCACTATCTCGCTTGGGTGCATCTGCAGCAATGGTATCCTCTGCTGTTGCGCGGCCTGCCGATTCTTGGCGTCGACGGCACGCTCGCGAGCATCCAGACCAAGTCGGTGGCTCGCGGAAAGGTCTTCGCCAAAACGGGAACCGACGGCGGCGAAGATTACTTAGGCGACGACGAGTTCGTTCAAAAGGGACTCGCCGGCTACATGACCACGCGCGGCGGACGCCACGTTGCCTTTGCCTTTTACGTCGGCACGATTAAAGGCAAGCCCCACGAAGACACCGGGCATCTCGCCGGAGAAGTCCTGGGCGCGATGGCCACCGCGACCTTCACTTCCATCTAAGAAGCGCTTCCTGCGGCTCAACTTCGCGGAGCTAACGCGGCCTTAAGGCGTTCGCGCAACCGCGCCAACACCTTCGTTGCCCGCCCTTCCATCGCGGTAAGCGCTGCGCTCTGACGGGCGATCGCCGCCGCATCCTTCATATACCGGTGGTTGATGCGCACGTTGTAGGCACACGCCAAGAGTGCGGAGTTAGCGAACTCGGCCGCGCAGCCGGCGTCGCTCACCAGCG
>CAZMPP010000035.1:0-15414 GCA_964568035.1 uncultured bacterium | reverse complement strand
TTGCTTGGCTTGCTGTTGGGGCAAGTGCGGTTGTGGACGAACTCGACGAACATGCCGTTATTCCGGCAAGCGCAATAATCGCCACTCCTAAGTGAACTTTAGTTAATCTAAACGCGTTGTACACACTCCTCATGCAACACCTCCGAACCGAGATGATAACATGGAACGCGCGTCCCCGAAAGACGACCCGTTATGAACCGAGGTTGCTTTTCACCTTGGACCACGAGGGCCTCGCGATTTCTTTTCTTCGCAATGCAGCAACGAGCAGCAGCACCGCGGCAATCGTACACGTGACAATGGCCGGTACGCCCGCTTCGGGACCAAACGATCCACCGGTGATCCACGAAGGCCCGGCAAGTTGTGCCGCCGTCGCGTCTCGCAGAAAAGAATGGCCCGATATTTGCGTTCCAAAGATCGGACCTTCGAAGAAGTTCCAAGCGAAATGCAAGCCGATCGGAAGCCAGAGATTTCGCACCAGCACGTAGGCCGCGCCGAGTAGAATGCCGGCCTCGAGTGCGATCGCCAGCGAAGAAACGGGCGTAGCGCCGGGATTGGCCGCATGCGCGAGTCCGAAGAGAATGGCCGAAACGGCGAGCGCAATCCACGTTCCCGTCCACTCCTCGACGAGCCGAAAGATGACGCCCCGGAAGAGCAGCTCTTCGAATACCGCCCCTCCGATAAGCAGCACCGCGGCCATCGCAAGATCCGGGGTCGGATGTACTTTGAGAACGTGGTAGAAGCCGCCGATGAAAAGTTCCAATGCGACAAGCGAAAAGAGAAGCGCGCCGATCGCGGCGCCGGCAGCCAGATCGCGCCCGGCATGCTTCGGGCCAAAACCTACATCCGATAGAGTCTTTCCGCTGGTAAAGCGCTCGACGAGCATCGTCGCCGCCAGTAGCAGTATCGCCAGGATCCAGGTGATCGCGGTTCCGATCCACGGGCCCTGCAGATTCTTTGCAGCGAATACGACCGGCGTCGCAAAAAGGCAGAATAATAGCGCGATCAACAGGAGCCGCACGAGCGGGAATGCCAACAGGCGCTTCATCTCTCTTCTTACTTTGGCGCAACCAAAGCGCGCCCTTCGCCAATCGATGCCGTCAGAAAGGAAACGCGATGAGAGCCTGCACCCATCTCGACCACATCCACGAGGTAACGCCCAGCGCTGACGGCTGTGAGGATTGCCTGCGCATAGGCGACACGTGGCTACATTTGCGAATCTGCTTGGAGTGCGGCCACGTCGGCTGCTGCGACGACTCCAAGAACAAGCACGCCACCAAGCACTTTTTGGCCGAGCACCATCCGATTATTCAGTCGTTCGAGCCGGGCGAGGACTGGCGCTGGTGCTACGTTGACCAGATCCTGGTCTAGGCACCGAACCCGGCGCAACCCGCCCCGGGTTTAAGGGGGTGTATGAGTACGATTAGTATCGTCCCCGCCCAGCAATTTAGCGAGGGCGGCGGGTTTTTGGTTCGGCGCCCCTTCCCCGTCGCGGATATCTCTTACGTTGACCCGTTTCTCCTCATCGACGAAATGGGACCGGCCGATTACGGCCCGGGAGAGGCGGTCGGCGCACCGGACCATCCCCACCGCGGTTTCGAAACGGTAACCTATATGATCGACGGCGCCATGGAACACGAGGACTCGCACGGCCATCGCGGAGCGATCCGTGGCGGCGACGTCCAGTGGATGACGGCCGGCGCGGGCGTCATTCACTCCGAAATGCCGGCGGCCGATATTTTAGAACGCGGGGGCAAGATGCACGGCTTCCAAATATGGGTGAATCTGCCA
This sequence comes from uncultured bacterium, assembly GCA_964568035.1. Taxonomy (GTDB): domain Bacteria; phylum Vulcanimicrobiota; class Vulcanimicrobiia; order Vulcanimicrobiales; family Vulcanimicrobiaceae; genus Cybelea. Next base: position 13,626 of record CAZMPP010000035.1, on the reverse strand, counting down.
AAAGATAAAAAGCTGTCGCAGCCGCGATATCAAGAGTATGGCGGCGACACGCTGCCGGAGTACCGCGAGAACGGTCGCTGGGTTCGCGTCATCGCCGGCGAGGCCGGCGGCCGGCGATCGCCCATCGAAACGACGGTGCCGACGACGATGCTTCACGTCCGTCTCGACCCCAGCGCCGCGGCCGTCTTCGATATCGCGCCCGGCTCAAACGCCATCGTTCACGCGATTGCCGGTGCGGGCCGCGTCTTGGATCGGGCGCTGAACGAACACGAGGTTGCAATTATCGAAGACGCTCCCTCGAAAATCGCCGTCACCGCCGGAGCGGCCGGCCTTGAAGTACTCTTGCTGGCCGGCACGCCGCTGCGCGAGCCCGTTGCGCGCTACGGTCCGTTCGTGATGAACACGCGCGAGGAAGTGCAGCGTGCATTCGAAGACTTCCACGCAGGACGCTTCGGCGAAATCGCTCGTGTCCACTGAGCGCTGGCCCGAGCTGCGTTATGAAGCCTGGAAAGACACCCAAGCGACGCTTCACCTTTGGACGCAGATCGTCGGCAAGATCCGGCTTCAGCTAGAGCCGCTGGTGAATCATTGGTGGAACGTAACGCTCTACGTTACGCCGCGCGGATTGACCACGTCGACGATGCCGTATGCGGGAGGGCGCTCGTTCAACATCGCGTTCGACTTCATCGATCACGTACTTACCATCCATGGATGCGACGGCGAAAAGGGCGGATTTGCGCTCGCGCCGATGAGCGTGGCGGAGTTCTATCGCCGCGTGATGGCCGAGCTCCACGCGCTTCAATTCCCGGTGAAGATCTATGCCCGGCCCAACGAAGTGCCCGACGCTATTCCTTTCGCCGAGGACACCGTCCACGCATCGTACGATAGAGCGGCGGTCGAGAGGTTCTTCCAGGTGTTGCTGCAGGCCGACCGTCTCTGTAAGATCTTTCGTTCGCGTTTCGTTGGAAAGGCTAGTCCGGTGCATTTTTTCTGGGGCAGTTTCGATCTCGCCGAGACTCGCTTCTCAGGGCGCACCGCGCCGCCGCACCCCGGCGGCTTTCCAAACATGCCCGACTCAGCGACGCGCGAAGCCTACTCGCACGAAGAACACAGCGTCGGCTTCTGGCCCGGCGGCTTCGGCTTGGAGCCGATCTTTTACGCTTACGCCTATCCGCAGCCGGACGGCTTCGAACGGGCACGAATCGCCCCGGTCCAAGCGTCGTGGCTCGAGGGGTTGAGCGAGTTCGCGTTGCCGTATGACGCCGTTCGGACGTCGTCCGATCCCGACGGCGCCGTCCTCGACTTTTTCCAAAGCACGTACGATGCGGCGGCCGGCTTAGCGCAGTGGGATCGTGGCGCACTGGAGCGCGCGCCCGCCTAGCCTTCAGAATTTATTCATTGTTTCGCGCCAGACTCGGTGCCATCTCGTTGCTTTATCGGGGTTCCTAGCGTGCGCACATGCTTAAAAAACATCGGCTTTCTGTTCGCGCTGGGCTCGCTTGCTGCGTGCAGCGGTGCGGGCCAGAGCAACCTCCCGGGTAACGTTATCGCGTCGATGCAGCGCGGGAACATGCACCGCAATGGCTCGCTTGGGCCAGTCCTCACAACCGCCGACGGCAGTCAAATTTTCGGATTCGACGTCGATCGCAATGGCAACGATGGAGTCGTCGCTTCGATCAGCGGCAACGAGATCTCGGTGCAGACGTTCGATCCGACCACCGGTAAGATTACTAAGACGGTGGGGGCGAAAATGGGGCGGCCGGTCGCAAAGGGCGACGATTATGTCGTTGACGGAATTTTCGATGGCGACGTAGCCCTAGTCGACTTCGAGAAGGCCGGTATTCCGGGCCAAACGCCGGCGCACGACCACTACAACCTCATGAATCCGGTAACCCGCCTGAAACTCAACGGCCGTTGGAAGCCCCCGCTCAATCTGTTCCATACCGAACAGTGGGCCGTAAATCAAAGCACGCCCACCAGCGTCGTCTTCGGTTACCAACGTAAGGGCTCGGATAGCACGTCGCTCATCGTGGCCGATCTCACCAAACAGACCGGCGCAAAAGCAATCGCTCTGGACCAGAATCAGTTCTCCCTTTCGATGGGACCGCAGCTAGCGCAGGATACGGCGAATAATTTGGCGGTCATGGCCACGTCGCCGAGCGGCGGCGCGGCCGGCGGCCCGCCGCCCAAGATCGCAACGATCGACCTCAAGAACGGCAAGATGGTGGAATTCGGCGGCGTGAGCTGTCCCGGATTAGCTGGATGCGGCTCCGCCAACGGTATTGCCTACGATTCGGCGACGGGCGTCGCGTGCACGACGAGCGAGCTCGACGGCGGAGTCGAGCTCTACGACGTCGCCAAGCAGACGGGATTTCGCGTCACCATGCCCAATGGCGGCGGCCAATCGTTCGCGGGCTCTTACGTCGTAAACGACCCGGTTCATCAGCTCTTCCTCATCGCCCAACAGTTCTCCAGCACATCGCCGTCCGGCAGCAGCGTTCAGGTCTACGACGAGAACGGCGACCTTGTGGAATCGATCGACGGCTTTAACTTTACCGATGCCGGTTTCTTGGTGATTCCGGTCCGTATCGCCATCAACCCCAGCGCGCGCACCGGTTGGGTGAACGGCCCCAGCGACAATCAGCTGCAGCAGTTTTCGTACTAGGGCGCATCGCTCCGAACGAGCGATACGTCATAGTCGATCGTGAGCGGCGCGTGGTCGCTGAAGCGCCGATCCTTATAAATATGCGCTGCTTCAATTTTGGGGACGAGGTCGGGCGTAACCATTTGATAGTCGATGCGCCAGCCCAAATTCCGCTCCCAGGCGGCGGGCCAGTTCGACCACCAGGTATACTGCTTCTTCTCCGAGTTGACCGCACGAAATGCGTCGATCCATCCGACGCGTTCGACTAACGCGTCAAGCCATGCCCGTTCGTCGGGAAGAAATCCACTCACGTGTTCGTTACGTATCGGGTTATAGGTATCGACGTCCTTATGCGCGATATTGAAGTCGCCGCAGACGATGTGGCTGCGCCCCGAGCGGCGCAGTTGCGCCAGCGTTGCCAGCAAACGCTCTAAAAAGTTCATTTTGAACGCTTGCCGTGGCGGTCCGCTGATCCCCGACGGCACGTAGAGTGAGGCGACGCTGACGCTTCCGAAATTGGCCTCTAAAAAACGTCCCTCCGCATCCATGTCGTCCCAGCCGAGGCTGCGCCGGACCTCGAGCGGCTCGTGGCGGCAATATAACGCCACGCCGCTGTAGCCGCGACGCCGCGCATCGGCGAAATAAGCACGAAAGCCCGGCAACGCGACCGACTCGGGCAGCAGTTGATGCTCCTGTGCCCGCGTCTCTTGCAGACAGACACGTCGGCGTTCTGCCCGGCGGCCCACTCGAAGAACCCGCGGCGCATCGCCGAGCGGATGCCGTTGGCGTTTAACGTGACGACGCGCACCGCGTCAGATTTCCTTGCGAAACTTCACAAGGCGTTCGGTTTCGGCAAATCCGCAAGCTCCGTGTGCTGCAATCGAGGCCTCGTTGTGAACCTCGCTATCGGAGGCCATTTCGTTAAAGCCGCGCCCTCTCGCCCAAGCCTCTGCTGCTGCAAGCAATGCGCGACCGATGCCGCGGCCGCGCGCGAAAGGTTCGACGTACCAGCCTTCGACATGCGGAACCGGTTGCGAGCGGCAGCCGTCCGCAAACGGCCGAATAGCGATTTCGACAAACCCGGCCGGGATGCAATCCTCGAGCGCCAAAAAGCCGGCGTCGATCGTCGGTACGAGGCGCCCGTCGAGAAAAGCGTGCGTCTCCGCGGAGAGTTCGCCCGCGTCGGCGTCGGGCCAAAGCTTCAGGCGTAACGCGGCCCACGGTTCTGCGTCTTCGCGTCTCGCGGGACGGATATTCATAGGCCGAGCCTTAGAGGCTGCAGAAAAGCGAGCCTCTTGACTCCCCACACGTATCAGACGACGGTCACCTGGCCGGCGGGCGATGGCCCCGGGACGACCGACTACCGCAGCTACTCGCGCAATCACGCCATCGTTGCCGGAACAAAACCCGAGATCCCGGCGTCGAGCGATCCAACCTTTCGTGGCGACCGCGACCGTTATAACCCCGAAGAACTGCTTCTCGCCAGTCTTTCCTCGTGCCACATGCTGTGGTATCTGCATTTATGCGCGGTCAACGGCATCGTCGTCCGCAAGTACCGCGATCGCGCGGTTGGCCGGATGGTGACGCAAGCCGACGGTGCCGGGCAGTTCGTGCGGGCCGAGTTGCGCCCCGTCGTTGCAATTTCGGCATCGAGCGACCCGGCGCGTGCGTTGGCCCTGCACCAAGACGCGCATCGGCTATGCTTCATCGCTCGCTCGGTCAACTTTGAGGTTGAAGTTGTACCGGAAGTGGGTAGCGTTGCTTCCGAGGATAACGACGATGAATAATGTGTTCATTGGCGCCGTCGCCGGCGCGGCCGGCACGGCAGCTCTCGATATTGCGGGATACGGCGAAATGGCGCTCACGGGACGCTCTCCCAGCGGCACGCCTGCAGAAGTTATTCGGCGCGTTGCGAAACGAGCCAATATCGAGCCGCTGGGCCGCAGCGATGCGGTGGCCGACGATGCAACCAAGAATCGGCGAAGCGCGCTTGGAGCCATCTCGGGCTATCTCATCGGAACTTCGATCGGCGCAGTTTACGGCGCGGTCAGTCCTTTGGTCGCCCGCCTTCCCATGCTCCCGAAGGCTCTTTTCGTCGGAGCGCTCGCGATGGTGGCAAGCGAAGGTCCCGCTACGGCACTTGCGGCGACCGATCCCCGCCGTTGGGGAGTGCGCGGGTGGGTAAGCGACATCATTCCCCACGCAATCTACGGACTCGTCACCGTCGCCGTCGTCGACGCGATTCGTTCCGAAGGCAGCGTGAATGGGTCCCTAACGGCCGCTGCGAATGAGTTCGTCGTTGCCGAGGTTATCGCCGAAGAAGTCATCATCTGACGACGGAGCGGCCGCGAAAAAGCGGCTCTCCGAATACGTCGCCCGTTTCTCTCCCGAGATTGCCACGCTCGCCGGCGCCGCGTTGGCGACCATGCGTAGACGCCTGCCCGGCGCGGTCGAACTCGTTTACGACAACGCCTACGCGCTCGTCGTGGGATTCTCTCCGGACGAACGTCCATCGGCGGCGCTCTTCTCGATTGCGATTTACCCGAAGAAAGTCAGCCTGTGCTTTCTCTACGGAGCCCTGCTTTCAGATCCCGACGGAGTGCTAGCCGGTAGCGGCAATCAGGTGCGTCACATCCGCTTGGAAAACGCGAAAACGCTCGATCGGCCCAAGGTAAAAGCGATGATGAAAGCCGCCGTCGCCTGGGCCGGCGATCCGTACGACGCCGCCGCGCCGTCACGCACGATCGTCCGCGCGATTTCGGCAAACCGGCGTCCGCGGCGTTAAATCAGTGTCGCGCGAAGCCGGCGGTCTTATCGGAACTATTGCCTACTACGACCGGGACCTGGATGAAACCGAGCCACTCAGGCAGCGGCGCGGGCTCGGCTCGGAACTGATCGCTCTGGCCGAGAGCAGGGCGGCGGCCGACGGCAAGCGCGAGCTAGCCTGCGACAGGCAAGACGTATGAGAGCGTCGTTCTGAGTAAGCACCTAGCCCCAGGTTAATTCGACCACCTCGGGGGAAACACGCAATTAACGATGCGACCTCTGCCCGCGGGCGCTCTCCTCTTGTCCCTATTTGCGTTCGCATCGATTTGCGGCTGCGGCGGCGGCGCGTCGGGTTCGTCAAACGCACCCGTTCCCCCGATCGGGCCGGCGAAGCAGGGGAAATATTTCACCCACGTCGTCGTTCTGATTCAGGAGAATAGAAGTTTCGATAACCTCTTTGCCACCTTCGAGGGCGGTGACGGAACTCGATATGGTATTATTTAAGTGATTCTGCTCTGTCATTATATCGACAATCGCATCAAGCTGAGCCAGCGCTCGTTGATCATGGACAGTGACCTGACCCACTGTAACGCCGCCTTCAAAACTGCCTACGATGACGGGAAAATGGATGGGTTCAACCTCGAGCATCTCGGCACGTGCGGCGCGCAGGCGTATGCCGGCAGGGTCCCCTACCAGTACGTCAATCCCGCGGAAATTCGGCCCTACTGGGACTTGGCCAAACAGTACGTGCTGGCCGATCACCTATTTCAAACCCAAGGCAGCGGCAGTTTTGTCGCCCACCAAGACTTAATCCGCGGTGGAACGGCGGTTAACGGCAGCGCGAGCTTGATCGATAATCCGACCGCGTTCCCGTGGGGCTGCGACGCACCGGCGAATACCGTCACGTCGCTCATTACGACGACCGGCGAGTACCTCAAGGACCGCGGCCCATATCCGTGCCTGAGCTACCACACGCTGCGCGATCTGCTCGACGCCGATCAGGTGAGCTGGAGATATTATACGCCGGCGATTGGCGCGAACGTCGCCGGCGATCTCTTTAACGCCTTCGACGTGATTCACGACGTGCGGTACGGACCGGAATGGTCGCGCAACGTGGTCTGGCCCGAATCTACCATACTCGCCGACATTGCAAACGGTACGCTTCCGGCCGTCTCGTGGGTGGTTCCCAACTATCAAAACTCCGATCATCCGGGTAATAAGTCCGACACGGGCCCGTCCTGGGTCGCGTCGGTCGTCAACGCGATTGGAAAGAGCCCGGCCTGGCGCTCCACGGCAATCGTCATCGTCTGGGACGATTGGGGCGGACTTTACGATCATCTCGCGCCGCCTTTCAAAGACGACCAGGGCGGACTAGGACTTCGCGTCCCGGCCATCGTGGTATCGCCTTTTGCCAAACGCGGCTACGTAACGCACCGCGTCTATGAGTTCGGCAGCATCGTGCGTCTCATCGAAGATAACTGGAATCTGGGACGGCTCGGTACCACCGATCAGCGGTCGGCCAGTCTGCTGCCCGACGCCTTCGACTTCGCGCAAAAGGCGCGGTCGTATTCTTCGCTGACGACGCGGTACTCGCAAGAGTATCTTGTGCGCCAACCTGACTCGCATCACGCCGTCGACGACGAATGATCGCGCTCACGGGCGTGTGGGCCGCATCGCAGCCCGCCGTCTTTGCCCGCCGCTGGCTCCCGGCAGCGCCGGCTATAACCGAGCACTACTTTCTGGTTGTGTCGCAAGCTTCGGACGGCACGCTGCAGGCGTTCGTGCGCAATCCCGAACAGAACCTCGGCACTTCGCTCGGCGAGCGGACCGTCACGATTTCCGGTAACGACGTAGCGTTCCGCGCGACACAGCGGCCGGAGATCGATGGGACGGTCAACGCCGACGGCACGCTGACCCTCCATCGGGCCGGCCAAGGCGGCACCGATTTGAATTTTCGCCGCCCGAACACGGAAGACTGGCGTTGGTTCTATCCGATGCCGGCGGCACAGTGGACGTATCGCGAACCCATTGCCGATAGCGACGGGTGGCACGTCGAAACGTTGGCGCAGACCGGGATGCGCGAAGCGCCGATCGCCTCGTTCATGAACGCAATCGCATCGGCGCGTGAACCGTCGCTGCGCTCGCCCTACATTCAAAGCATTACCGTCGAGCGTCACGGGAAGCTCGTGCTCGACCAATATTTCTACGGCTTCACCGCGGCCCAACCGCACGACGTGCGCTCGGCCGGAAAAAGCGTTACGACGCTTATGGTGGGTCGCGCCATCGAGGACACCCAAGCGTTTACGCCGGCTTCGACCGTCCTGTCATTGCTACCGCAATACCAGCCAGTCAAGAACGACGATGCGCGCAAGCGCCGGATCAGCGTCGCTAATCTTATGACGATGGCCTCAGGGCTGGCTTGCGACGATAACGACGACGCCTCGCCGGGGAATGAGGATACGATGCAAAGCCGGCCGTCGGGCACGGATTGGTACTGGTACACGCTCGACCTCCCGATGACCGGTGAGCCGGGAAGCCGTGCCCTGTACTGCACTGCTGGAATCAATCTGCTTGGAGCCGTGGTACAAACGGCGACGCGAGTGCCGCTTGAAAGTTACCTTCACGAACGTTTCGCCGTGCCGATGCAGTTCGGAACGTATGCGACGTGGATCATGCCCGACCCACTCGAAGCCTATATGGGGGGTGGCGACTACTACCGTCCGAGGGACTTCTTGAAATTCGGTCAGCTAATTCTCGACGGCGGCATTTGGAACGGGCGCCGAATCATCGATTCGGCCTGGATCCGCGAGTCAATCGTACCGCGCACCGCGCCGGAAGGCGAAGGCGACCACTACGGATACGGTTGGCATCTCTCGAGCGTAACGGTCGACGGCCGCGTCTACGGCGTCGTCAATGCGGGAGGCAACGGCGGTCAGTTGATGATTGTCGTCCCGGAGCTCGACGCGGCGATCATGATAACCGCCGGAAATTATAATCAGTTTCCGGTTTGGCGAACGTTTCTGGAAGAAGCCGTTAGCGCGGTAGTTCGCGCCTGTGCCCCTGCGCGGACATCGCGCTCTGATGCGATATAGTCGAGGAGTACCTTACCGAAATCGCCGACGACGACGAGGGCCGAGAGGTCGATCGGCGTAAGCGGCAACTGTAAACGCAACGCGTCCTTTCCGTCGAGCATCCACGGACCGACGCCGGCGAAGAAAAACCCCAGCGATTCGACGAATTCGCAGAGTGCCGGAGCACCCGGATCCTCTAGCGAGAACGACACGTATATCGCGCCGAGACCGCGGACTTTGCGAAGATCTTCCACGGCTTGACGGACGAGCGTGGCGGTCTCTGCGCCGATCGTCTCCACGTCGACTGTCGCAATGCGATCGCCGCGTACGATGCCGGAACTAAAAGCGCCGCGGCCCTTTGGCATTCGCCCCTCACCAACCGAAATCGGCAGTTCGAGTTGTGCGTAGATATGCTCGATCATTTCCCGGTGCCGCGGGGGCGCAAAGACTTGCCGCGTCTGACGCGGTCCGAGCGCCTTCACGTAGAGCATGCAGCTCTGCCGCTGCGCCGTGGCGGTTAGCTCCATGTGGCGTGCCAAAAAGTTCCGCGGCGCTTCGCCGAGCGTAATACCGCACGCTTTAGCGCCGAAGCTCTCGCTGGCGCTCTGCGTTCGCGGGTGGTCGGTTACCGGTTCGGAATAATACCCTGCCAACCCGAGCCCGATCGCTACGAGTTCCGCCGCGTCGCGGAGCTGATTGAGGAGATTGCGGCCGCGGTGTTCCGGAAGCACGATCGCGCCGCAAGCGTCGGCCACCGGCGAACCCTCCTCGCGAGCCAACGCGTAATGCCCGACGATTTCGCCGCTCGCTCCAACGGCAACGAGCGAGAAGTAGCGGCCGCTGCGGTTCAGCTCGGCGAGACGCGAAGGCGCGTATACCGATGGCAGATCGTATGCATAGCCGTAGGTCTGGTAGAACGCGCGCGCCACGCCGATGCCGTCTTCGTCCCGAAAGCGACGAATCGTGTACTCTTGAGCCGGAGCGAGCGGGACGCTCGCCTCGTTCGTTGCCGGTTGCGCCTCGGGCGCGTCGACGCTTTGCCGGCGATTAACCTTCAGCCGCAGTTCGCTGCCGCCGGTGCCGTGACATATCCAATGTGCCGCATCCACGTCGGCGCCGATTTGGCTCCACTTCGGATCGCGCCGTGCTAGGGCGTCGTCAACCGGCATTCCGCGTTCGATCAGCGACAGTTGGAGGAACGCCGGCGTGCACGAGGCCACCAAGTGCAACGCCTCGCGCGCGGCGACTAACTGCTGATCGACGATGATTCCAAAGCCGCTTCGAGCCGCCGCCACGATGCCGCGAGCCTGCTCCGTGCCGAGATCGCTTCGCTGCGCGGCGTCGGCGGCAAAGGCTTCCACGAGCACGGCAAACTCCGGCTCAGGCGGGACTTTCAGCTCGGTCGTGAAGGTCAAGCAACAACGGAGATTCGAGAGCTGCTACGCGGCTCATTCTGCGAAGGAGACCGGAGGTTGAAGTTGATTCGAAATACACGGCTTATTGCCGTCGTTGCGGTGATCGTAGGGGGTTCGATGTGGACGCCTTTGCCTGCATGGGCAGACGATGCGGGCAAGATCGACGGGTTCGTAACGCCGTACTACAACTCGGCTGGACCCGTCGTCCATGTCGGCAGGTACAGCGCAGGCCTCGCCTCGACCAACGAGAGTCAGCTTGTAGCTACGCTCCGGCAAATGAAGAAACGCTGGAATCAGCTCAATTTCGTCGAGCTCTATGTGGGAGCGACACGTCTTTACGACGTCGGATACCGCAACGAATCCACGTATTGGTTTTACACTGCCCAGTACCGCGGGCGGCTCTTCGCTGCGTTGATCGATCAGAAAAAGATGGGAACCATCGGCAGCCCCGGGTTCGAGTTCTACCACGCCGAAGATGCTTTCTCTCAGGTAGCCGGTCCCAACATTAACGGGTATGCCTTCGGGAATATTGACTTTCTGATGAAAGTTATTCGCCAGGTCCAAAATGAGAACCGGCGAGTTCCGAACATGGCAGCCATTTACCCGGGCGTCTCTTTCATCGGCAAGTCGCAATGGGACGCCAAGAATCAAGAACTCAACTCCGGCTTAAGTAAGTTTTCCGTTCTTATCGTCAATCAGAAGGCGCAGATCGCGTCGCAGCGGTCGCAAAACGGAACCCAGGCGCGATTCTCCCACCTCACCAGCAAGCAGTTTCCCGGAGGGTTCTAGCCCGCTGTGCGGTTCTAGATTTTATCCGGAACTTTGCCGGAGAAGAGCTCGTCGCTATCCGCCCGTTCGATGAGACTCACGCAATCCAAACTCGAGCGGACGACTTTCGCCGGGGCCGTCGGGTCGTTCTTGAAATAGAACACAGAGCAGGGCTTGAGCATCTGTGGCGGACCCTCGTCGATTTGGAAGACGTTGGTTTCGATGACCTTGACGACGGCGTACGAAGCCGGATAGATGTCGATCCCGGTCTTGTGGTCGAGACGCAGGACGCCTTGGCCGTTCTTCGCCATGAGCGCCACATCGCCGGCGAGCTTCCTGACGGCGAGAATGACGGCCGCAGTCCTCCCCTTCTTGACGTGGGGTTGCAGCACGATCACGCGCATCGGGCCCTGCGAGACCGTTTGGCCGGGATGGGCGACCCGCACTTGCGAGATCGCGCCGCTTATCGGAGCGTCGTGGCCGGAGCCGTCGTCGCAAGCTAAAAGCTTTTCGTCCTGTGAGGGCTGATTAGGGCCGGACAAAAGGGTAATAATCGCGGTGCGGTCCAGCACCCCCGGTCCGAGTTCTACCCAAGCTTTCCCCGTGCAGGTAACGGCCGGCTTCCCCTTGATCGTCCAGAGCGTCAGCGTCAGTGGAAGCGTGCCGGCGCGGACGGAAGCGCTGGAAGAAGTCCAAGCCAAAAGGGTTAGGGCCGTCGCGACGATTCGCTGCCGGTGCGAAAACCGAGTCTCGAACATGCGACAGCGTTCGGCGCACCCGCCTCCGCCTCCACCTCGGGTCTCGCCGGCACCTTCTTAAAATACTTCGCCGCGTTTGGTAGACTGCTAGTCATGAGCATTATGTCCAATCTCGAAACGCACGTCGACGAAGCGCGCAAGAACTGGGGCTGGTTCCTCGCGCTCGGGATCGTGCTGATTCTCACCGGAGCCTACTGCATTTGGGCCGAGATGGCCGCCACGCTCGCGTCAATGGTGATCCTGGGCGCCGTTTTGGTGGTCGCAGGTATCGTTCGGCTGATCAGCGTCTTCACGGCTCGGAGCCTCGGTTACGGGATCCTCCTGCTGTTAGGCGGCATCTTCGAACTCATCGTCGGATTGATTTTAATCGAACATCCGGCGATCGGCGCGCTGACCATCACGCTCTTTATCGCGATGCTCTTGCTAGTCAGCGGCGTGTTCCGCTTCTTCTCGGCACTGTGGTTCCGCATGCCGCACTACGGATGGGTCGCAGTCAGCGGCATCGTCAGCGTGATCCTAGGCATCTTGCTGTGGGTGCAGTGGCCCTTCTCGGCGCTCTGGTTTATCGGCTTTGCCGTCGGCATCAGCCTGATCTTCGATGGCGCCGCCTGGACCTCGCTGGCAATGCGGTTACGATCAGTGCCGTAGTTGTGACATGGGGCGAGGAGAACCGCGCTCGTAAGCGGACTGATTCGCTCATGCACGTCAAGCTTTTTCGCCCGCTCGCTCTGATCGCCGCGGCCGGCTGCGCCTTCGGAGCTTCGGCCGGCGCCGGCAAGGCCGATGCTCCGATGTTCCGCGCCGATCCGTCGCACTTGGGAGTCTATGACTCCACCGCACCGTCGCTATCGTCGGTGAAATGGCGCTTCCATCCCGGCGGCAAATTCTTTTCATCGCCGACGGTTAGCGAAGGAACGATCTACATCGGCAACACCGACGGTAAACTTTATGCCGTCCGCGCGTCGGACGGCTCGCAGATCTGGAGCTTCAAGACAGGGGGCGCCGTAAACTCGACACCCGCGGTTTCAAAGGGCGTCGTCATCGTCTCCAGCCGCGATGGAAACGTCTATGGCGTTAATGCCGCGAGCGGCGCCAAAACTTGGGCGTTCAAAACCGGGGGCGAGCGACGCTTTACCGCGCCCGGAATTCACGGCATCACTCCAAAGAACGAAATGATGCCCGATCCCTTTGACGTATTTTTATCGTCGCCGGCGATCTCCAACGGGGTTGCGTACATCGGGAGCGGCGACCACTACGTCTATGCGCTGGACGCCGCAACCGGAGCGCTGCGATGGAAGTTTCTTACCGGCAACGTCGTGCATGCCTCGCCCGCGGTAGCCGGGGAGACGGTCTACATCGGCAGCTGGGATCGCTATTTCTACGCCCTCGACGCCCGCAGCGGCGCCGAGCGCTGGCGATTTACAACGGGCGACGACCGCGTTACCTACAATCAAGTCGGCATTGCGGGATCGGCGGCCGTGGCAGACGGTCTGGTCTACTTTGGATGCCGTGACAGCACGTTCTACGCACTCAACGCTTTCACCGGGGCGCTCGCCTGGAAGCACGACGAGCACGGCAGCTGGGTCATCGGCGCTCCAGCCCTAGCGAACGGCGTCGTATATTTCACGACTTCCGACGAGAAGGTCTTCTGGGCCTTAGACGCCCGCACGGGTGCGGAAAAGTTCAAGGCACCGTACGGTTCGTTCGCGTTCTCGTCGCCGTCACTGGCGGGTGGCGTCGCCTATTTCGGCACGTTCGACGGCCGGCTCTACGGGATCAACGCGAGGTCGGGCGAGGTCGTGGCGCGCTTCTCTACCGATGCCTCGGCGAAGAATCTTTCCGCACACCTCGACAAGTCGGGTAACGTGGACCTCAACACGTTTTACGACGATGCAACGCTCGACGCCACGATCTTGGGCCTGGAGCGGATTTACGGATTGGGCTCGATCCCCGGCTCCGCGGCGATCGACGGCGGCGTACTCTTCGTGGGGAGCACCGAGGGCACGCTCTATGCCCTCGCCTAGGTCTTGGCGGCAATCGAGCTTGACGCACGCTAAGCGCTGTGTTATGGTTCCCGCAATGTTCTGTCGCGCCACGATGATGCTCATGGAAAGCCGCATGTCGATGCATGCGGAGGGGTCGTCGTGAAGCGCGCCGGTTAAACAACCAAACAAAACGCTTCATGCGCCCCTCGCCAATGGCGG
>CAZMPP010000034.1:0-15494 GCA_964568035.1 uncultured bacterium | reverse complement strand
CGCGCGGCTCGCGCGTGGCGACTCACGGTTGGCAAGAGAGCACGCCGATCGATCGCGATGCGCTCGTCCGGCGCGTCGCGCAGTGGGGCGTAGCGCGCATTATTTTCACCGAGATCCACCGCGACGGCATGGGCGAAGGCTACGACATCGACGCGCTCGATGCGGTCGCGCGCGCGGCCGAAATCAAGGTGACGGCGAGCGGAGGCGCGCGCAACATCGAGGACTTGGAGCTGCTCAAACGTTCGATGCCGGCCAACGTCGACTCGTGCATCGTCGGGAGTGCGCTCTATAACGGCACGCTCGACCTCGCCGCGGCAATCGCCGCGGTCGCTTAGCTCTTTTCGATAAACGTCCGGGGCAGCTCGGCCGGGAGGCGGGTAACGATCTCGTAGTTGATCGTCTCGCTCCACTGCGCCCAGTCGTCGGCGGTGACCGTCGCATTGCCCTCGTTGCCGATCAGCGTTACGCTCGAACCGACGCGCGCGCCGGGCGCCTGCGTGAGATCGATCTCGGTCATGTTCATCGCTACGCGCCCGACGATCGGGCAGAGCGCGCCGTCGACGACGAAGGCGCCGCGGTTGGAGAGCGCGCGCGGAATTCCGTCGGCGTAACCGGCCGGTACGACGCCGATGCGCATATCGCGCGGGGCGTGAAAGCTTCCGCCGTAACCTACCGACGCACCGGCTGCAATCGTACGTACCACGACGATCTTCGAGCGATACGAAAGCGCGGGGCGCAGATCGAGCGGCGGCGTTAGCGCTTCGCGCGTTTGCGGCGAGGGCATCAGTCCGTAGAGCGCGATGCCGAAGCGCGCTAAGTCGAGGCGCGTCTGCGGCCAAAGCATTGCGGCTGCCGACGCCGCGATGTGCGCCAGCGCATTCATTTCCCTCCGCTCGAGCAACGGCTTGACGCCGGCCAGCGCGCGCTCGAACGTAGCGAGCTGATGCATCGAGTAGCCGGCATTGAGCTCTTCCGCCGAGGCGAGATGCGAGAAGATTCCGGCAATCGAAAGCTCCGGCAGCCGCAAGAACTCTTCAACGGCGTCGGTCAGCTCGTGCGGTTCGAATCCGAGCCGGTTGAGGTCGGTATTGACCTTGACGTGCACCGCCGCCGCACACTGACGGTTCCGCGCCGCTTTGCAAAGGCGCCGGGCGAACTCGCCGGTGCTCCACAGGGCGACCTCGGCTTTGGCGGCCAGCGCGTCCTCGAGCCCCTCCGGGGGAACCGGTCCCAGGATCAGGACCGGCATCGCAATGCCGGCCTCGCGCAGCGCGATCGCCTCTTCGAGGCGGTAGACGCAGAGCCGTGAAGCGAACGGGGCGACGGCCGCGGCAACGGCGGCCAGCCCGTGTCCGTAGGCGTTCCCTTTGAGCACGAAGGCGGTTCGCCGCGCCCCCACAAGGTCGCGCAGCAGCGCCGCGTTGTGGCGCAGCGCCTCCAGGGAAATCTCCAGACCGCCGATCACGCCGCTATTCCGCTCATCTTGGCCTCCATTCGAGCCCTCGGCCCGGCTTCCGGGCAGTGAGGCAGGCGGGGTTGCACTCGGCCGGAGAGTCTGCTAGTATGGCACGGCTAGCGCTCTCGCGCTGAGAGTGCTAAATCTGTTACTCACCAAGCCAAACCAAGCTGTGGAGGTTTTTCGTGAATCTCAAGCCCCTGTTCGATAACGTCGTTGTCGAGCACGTAGAGCAAGACGACAAGACGACCGGCGGCGTCTTCCTTCCGGACACGGCCAAAGAGAAGCCCCAAGAGGGCGTCATTCGTGCCATCGGAAGCGGCCGCGTGACCGACAAGGGCACCGTGGTCGAGATGCATGTCAAAGTCGGCGATCGCGTGCTCTACCGCAAGTACTCGGGAAGCGAAGTCAAGATTGACGGCACCGAGTATCTGATCATCCCCGAAAAAGACATTCTCGCCATCGTCGACAAAGTGCCGGCCGGCGTCTAAGGAGTTCAAAACTTTACCATG
This sequence comes from uncultured bacterium, assembly GCA_964568035.1. Classification (GTDB taxonomy): domain Bacteria; phylum Vulcanimicrobiota; class Vulcanimicrobiia; order Vulcanimicrobiales; family Vulcanimicrobiaceae; genus Cybelea. The sequence goes on along the minus strand of CAZMPP010000034.1, from coordinate 13,526 downwards.
TCTGCAAAGCAACTCGTATTCGATGAAAGCGCGCGACGCGCGCTCGAGCGCGGTGCGAACATCCTCGCCGATGCCGTGAAAGTCACGCTCGGGCCGAGGGGCCGCAACGTCGTGCTCGACAAGAAGTTCGGTTCGCCGACGATCACCAACGACGGCGTGACCATTGCCAAGGAAATCGAGCTCTCCGACGTGTTCGAGAACATGGGCGCTCAACTCGTCAAGGAAGTCGCGTCCAAGACGAACGACGTCGCCGGCGACGGAACGACGACCGCGACCGTTCTCGCCCAGGCGATCATCCGCGAAGGTCTGCGTAACGTAACGGCCGGCAGCGATCCGCTCCAGATCAAGCACGGCATCGAGAAGGCCGTCGAGATCGCGGTTAACGAGATGGAGAAGTTCAAGAAGAACGTCGATACCAAGGAGAAGATCGCCCAGGTCGCGTCGATCTCGGCCAACGATTCGGAGATCGGCGAGCTGATCTCGGATGCGATGGAGAAGGTCGGCAAAGACGGCGTCATCACCGTTGAGGAGTCGCGCACCCTCAAGACCGAAGTCGAGACCAAAGACGGCATGCAGTTCGACAAGGGCTACATCTCGCCGTACATGGTAACGGACTCCGAGCGTATGGAGGCCGTGCTCGACGATCCGTACATTCTGGTGACCGAGCGTAAGATCTCGGCCATCGCCGACATCCTGCCGATCCTCGAGAAGGTCGTGCAGATGCAGAAGCCGCTGCTCATCATCTCCGAGGACGTCGAGGGCGAAGCGCTCGCGACGCTCGTGGTGAACAAGCTGCGCGGGACGTTCACCTCGGTTGCGGTAAAGGCGCCGGGCTTCGGCGACCGCCGCAAGGAGATGCTCAAGGACATCGCCACGCTTACGGGCGCGACGGTTATCTCCGAAGAGCTGGGACTCAAGCTCGACAAAGTAACGCCGGATCAACTCGGCCGCGCCAAGCGCGTGACCGTCGATAAAGACGAAACGACCATCGTCGACGGCGGCGGCAAGGCCGACGCAATTAAGGGCCGCATCGAGATGATCAAAAAGCAGGTCGAGGATACCGATTCGGACTTCGATCGCGAGAAGCTGCAAGAGCGTCTCGCCAAGCTCTCGGGCGGCGTTGCCGTGATTCAAGTCGGCGCGGCCACCGAGACGGAGCTCAAAGAGAAGAAACATCGTATCGAGGACGCCCTTTCGGCAACCCGCGCTGCGGTTCAAGAGGGTATGATCCCCGGCGGCGGCGCTTCGCTCGTGCACGCGGTCAAAGCGATCGACAAATACGAGCCCCCCAAGAGCAACGGTCGCGGCGCGACGTGGGCCGATGAGAAAATCGGCATCAACATCGTGCGCAAGGCGCTCGAAGAGCCCCTGCGCCAGATCGCCGAGAACGCCGGTTTTGAGGGTTCGGTTCAGGTGAACAACGTGCGTTCGAAGAACGCGCCGATCGGCTTCAATGCAATGAACGGCGAACTCGTCGATATGTTCGAAGCGGGCATCATCGACCCGCTCAAAGTAACGCGCGCGGCGCTGCAAAACGCGGCGTCGATCGGTGCGCTGATCCTCACCACCGAAACGCTCATTGCCGACAAGCCGGAGTCCAAGAAGGAGCCGGCGGGCATGCCCGGCGGCGGTATGGGCGGCTACGACATGATGTAATCCTTTGTGCTTTGTCTTTCGACAAGCTCAGGATGACGTTAGCGAAAGGGCCCGGCACACGCCGGGTCCTTCCGTTTTAGCCGGCCGAGGTTTGCCAGAGTTTGGGACAGAGCAGCGTGCCGGTCTTCTCGCCGGCGAGCCCATCGACCATATCTTCGGTTACGTTGAACGTGATGCTCGTCGGCCACCCGCCCCACGGCACGGGAAACGGAATCGGCAGCCGGACGTAATGATATTGATGCGTCGTGGTGCGCAGGCGCAGCGCCAGCAGTTGCGGTCCGCCGCTTCCGGAGACCGAGGTGAACGTAGCGTAGTATGCATCCTGGTCGTTCTCGACGCTGATGTCCGATTGCAACGGTTGCGGAATCGGTTTTCCGCAATCGACCGTACTCTTGTCGAAGAGGACGAACGTCGGCTGCACGTAGAGGAACGATTGCGGCGCCGTTCCCGAGAGCAGCACTGGGCGCGGCGGCGACGGCTGTGGAGGATCGGATAGCTTCTCGCTGATGCTGCGGTTGTGCCCGGAGATGAAGAATAAATAATCGGTCGTCGCGCAGCCGTACTTGGGCGCCGCCACGTCGAGCCGGTAAATTCCGAAGGCGCTGTCGAATTCGATGATGGCTTCGGGATCGTCGCCGCGCTCGACGCGAAAGGTGCGGTCTACTTGGGCGCGGCCGATGCGGTCGGCTAAATGGACGCGCAACGCGATCGACGTGCCGTAGGGCGCGCGGCCGATTGCGCTGCAAAAGCCGACGTGCAGGACGACGTGAGCGAGCGGAAGCATCGTTAGAAGCATTCGACCATTGCGCCCCCTTTTCATAGGAAGCGAGCCGCAATCCCTGAATAGGTGAGGGCTGATGTCTGCGCGTAACGTCAACGATTTCACCATTCGGGTGGCCACGATCAACGGCTCGGGAAGTCAATCCTCGAATCTCGTGCTCACAAACGCCATCGCGCGACTTGGAATACCGGTCGCCCCCAAGAACGTTTTCCCATCCAACATCGAGGGACTGCCGACGTGGTTCGACGTCCGGGTCTCGGCGCTGGGCTATCAGTGCCGGGCGCGTGACTTCGACGTGCTGGTCGCGCTCAACGCGACGACGTGGCAGCAGGACGTGGCCGGCGTAAAGCCCGGCGGCGCCGTCGTGCACGAGGAGAGTTACCCGGTCAAGGGCGACACGATGCGCGAGGATCTCACCTATTACGCCGTTCCCTTCGCGGCGCTGGCGAAGGAGCACTTCGGCGACAAGGGCGATCTGCGCAAGTACTTGATGAACATGATCTACGTCGGCGTTTTGGCGCAGCTGCTCGAGATTCCGCCGGCGACGATCGAGGAGAGCCTGCGCGGGCAGTTCCGCAGCAAACCCAAAGCGGTCGAGTTAAACATGACCGCCATCAACGTCGGCTTCGAGTACGCTCGCGAACATCTCGAAAAGCACGATCCGTGGCGTTTGGTGCCGATGAGCGGTAAGACCGAAGGACTGCTCTTCATGGAGGGCAATCGCGCTGCCGCGCTCGGCTGCGTGATGGGCGGCTGCACGGTTACGGCGTGGTATCCGATCACCCCATCGTCCTCGCTCTGCGAGTACTTCATTCAATACAGCGACAAGTATCGCGTCGATCAAAAGACCGGCGAGCGTAACGTCGCCATCATACAAGCGGAGGACGAACTCGCCGCGGCCGGCATCGTCTTTGGTGCTGGTTGGGGCGGCGCCCGGGCGATGACCTCGACCTCGGGTCCGGGAATCTCGCTGATGGCGGAGTATGCCGGCTACGGCTACTTTGCCGAAGTCCCGGGAGTGATCTTCGACGTGCAGCGCGCCGGGCCATCGACCGGATTGCCGACGCGAACGATGCAAGGCGATCTCTCTTTTGCCTACACGCTCTCGCACGGCGACACCAAGCACCTCATCCTGATGCCGGCAACCGTCGCCGAAGCGTACGAGTTCGCAATGGAGGCGTTCGATCTCGCAGAGCGTTTTCAGACGCCCGTCTTTGTGCTTAGCGATCTCGACTTGGGCATGAACGCGTGGCTCACGCCGCCGTTGCGCTACCCCGAGAAGCCGTTCGATCGCGGCAAAGTATTAGGCGCCGACGATCTCTCGTCGATGAAGTCGTGGGGACGTTATCGCGACGTGGATAAGGACGGCATTCCCTATCGCACGCTGCCCGGGACCAAACACCCCAACGCCGGATTCTTTACACGCGGTACCGGGCACGACGAAGAGGCCCGCTACTCGGAAATGCCCGACGTTTGGCAGCGTAATCTCGACCGCCTCGTCCGCAAGCACGACACGGCGCGCAGCGTCGTGCCGGCGCCGATCGTGGAAGAGAAAAAAGGCGTGAAAGTGGCGATCCTCGCGTACGGGACGACCCATCATGCCGTCGTCGAGGCACGCGACTTCTTGCGCGAAGCGGGCGTCGAGCTCAACTACATGCGCGTGCGCGCGCTGCCCTTGTCGCCCGAAGTTGCGACGTTCGTTAAGCGTCACGATCGCGTCTACGTCGTCGAGCAGAATCGGGACGGACAGCTCTACGGCATCATCCGTACGGAACTCCCGACCCACCTGATCGGCCGCTTGGAGTCGATCCGCCACTACAACGGCGTCCCCATCGACGCCCATGCGATCATCGATCCGTTGCTCGAAGAAGAGCGGCGACCCGCGGTGATCGCGGAGTAATCCTTCGACAAGCTCAGGATGACATGACAGCAAATTTGAACATTATTGGTTTGACGCGCGAGGTCTATAAGGGACTTCCGACGACGCTCTGTGCCGGATGCGGCCACAACTCGATCACCAACCATTTGATCAAGGCGCTCTACGAATACGGCGTCGAGCCGCACCAACTGGCGAAGATGAGCGGGATCGGTTGTTCCTCTAAGACGCCGGCCTACTTCGTAGAGCAGGCGCACGGCTTCAACGGGCTGCACGGACGCATGCCGTCGGCGGCGACCGGCGCCAAGCTCGCCAATCGCCAGCTGCTCGTGCTCGGCATCAGCGGCGACGGCGACACGGCGAGCATCGGCTTGGGGCAATACTGTCACATGATCCGGCGGAACGTCGATTGCACGTACATCGTCGAGAACAACGGCTGCTATGGATTGACCAAGGGTCAGTTCTCTGCGACCGCCGACGTCGGCTCGACGCAGAAGGGCGGAAAGGTCAACGAGTACGCCACCATCGATATCTGCGGCCTGGCCATCGAGTTGGGCGCAACCTTCGTCGCCCGCTCCTTCTCTGGTGACGGTAAGCAGCTCGTTCCGCTGCTCCAAGCGGCGTTCTCGCATCGCGGCACCGCGATTCTCGACGTCATCAGCCCCTGCGTCACGTTCAACGATCACGAAGGCTCGACGAAGAGCTACGCCTACGTCAAGGAACACGACGTGGTCTTACATACGGCCGACTATATCGCCGGCGGTCGTGAGATCACCGTCGATTACGAGCCCGGAACCGTTCGCGACGTCGAATTAGAAGACGGGTCTCACGTTCTGCTGCGCAAGCTCGACGTGGAGTACGACCCGACCGACGGCATCGGTGCGCTGCGAACCATCCACGAGTCGCGGGCGCGCGGCGAGTTCGTCACCGGCCTGCTCTTCGTGGACACCAAGGAGCAGGATCTTTGCGAACGCGAACACCTCACGCGGACGCCGCTGGCGCAGCTCGACGAAGAAGACCTGCGGATCGGCCGCGAGGAGTGGCAGCGGCTCATGCAGCCGGAGTGAGGACGCCGTAACTTCGGCAGTGCCGCAAGACAAAAAGATCTGGGTCGCCTTCACTCTGCTGAGCGCGACCTTTTTCATGTTGCTCGTCGATTTTTCGATCGTCAGCATCGCGCTGCCGTCCATGGAGAGCGAGCTGCATCTCTCCGCTTCGCAAGGCCAATGGATCGTGAGCACCTACGCCATCGTGCTCGCGGGATTCTTGATGCTGGCGGGGCGTTGCGCCGACTTGTACGGGCGCTTCCGGTTCTTCATCGCCGGATTGCTGCTCTTCACGCTCGCCTCTTTTCTCGGCGGCATGGCGCAAAGCGGCGTCTTCCTGATCTGCATGCGGGGACTGCAGGGCCTGGGTGCGGCGCTGGTTAATCCGGCTGCGCTCGCGATCGTCTTGTCGATGTTCCCGGCCGGTCCGCAGCGTTCCAAAGCCGTCGCGCTGTGGGGTACGATCGGGAGCATGGGCATCGCCGCGGGAATGCTGGCGGGCGGGATTCTCGTGCAATATCTTGGCTGGCGTTCGGTGTTGTACGTCAACGTACCGGTCGCGATCGTCATCGTTGCACTGGCGTCGTCATATCTGCCGCGCGACCGCAGCGACGACGTCAAACACCGGCTCGACGTGCTTGGTGCGGTGTTGCTGACGGCGGGGCTCGTGACGTTCGTCTATACCATCGAGTCGATCCCGGCGCGCGGCGCGGGCTCGTGGCAAACGCTCGTGGGTCTCGGCATTACCGTGGCGATCTTCGCTGCGTTCGTCGCCGTCGAGCGAACCGCGCCCGAGCCGATCCTCCCGGTGCGCCTCTTTCGTTACCCGGATTTGCTCTCCGGCGCGACGGTGACGTTTCTGCAGCCGATGTCGTACGCTGGCGTGATGGTCTTCGCATCGGTCTACGTGCAGCGCGTTTCGGGGTACTCCCCGCTGGCCGCCGGGCTCGCCTTCCTTCCGTCGTCGCTGCTCATTTCGTTCGTTGCCGCACCGCTGACGATGCCGATCGCGCGGGCCATCGGTGTTCGCGCGATGTGCATCGTCACGGGCATCGTGATGATCGCGGGCGAGGCAATTCTGCTGGCGATGGAGCCGCACTCGCCGTTCTGGGCGAGCGTTTTGCCGGCAACGTGCATCGGCGGTTTCGGTGGCATGCTCGCCTATCAAGCCGGAATGATCGCCGGGCTCGCGCACGTCAACGATGCCGATGAAGGCAGTGCTTCGGCGGCGCTGAGCTTCGCGCTGCAACTCGGCATCGGCTTCGGCGTCGCGCTCGGGGCGGCCGTCGAGGAACTTCGCTCCAACGCGGTCATCCGTGCGGGCGGATCGTCCGAAACGGCTCTCGCCGCCGGCCTGCACGCGGCATTTATATCGTCCATCGTGGTAGGCGTGGCGATGCTGGTCGCTGCGGTCTTGGGACTGCGGCACGCAGCAACCGCCGGCGTACCGCTGCGCCACTATCTGCCTTTCGGCAAGTTACACCACCGCGCCGCCGTTAACTCCTAATGGAAGATTTGATCTCGGCGCTGCGCGACGCGTCCTCGGTTCTCGTGTTGACTGGATCGGGGATCTCGGCCGAGAGCGGTTTACCGACCTTTCGCGGCGTCGGCGGCTTGTGGCGCACGCATCGCGTCGAAGAGCTAGCCTCGCCCGAGGGTTTCGAGCGCGATCCAGTCTTGGTGTGGACGTGGTACAACGAGCGGAAAGCGGCACATTCGCGCGCGCTCCCCAACGCCGGCCACATCGCGCTGGCGCGGCTCGAGAATTTGGTTTCCGATTTCACGCTGGCGACGCAGAACGTCGACTCGCTGCACTCGCGGGCGGGCTCGCGTAACGTCGTCGAGCTCCACGGAAGCTTGCGCGAGACGCGCTGCACGCGTTGCGGCGTGCGCCGACCGCTGCCCGAGGAGGGACTCGCGCTCGACGCGATCGAGCACGATTGCGGAGGCCGGCTGCGCCCCGACATCGTTTGGTTCGGTGAGGCCCTGCCGCCGGCGGCGGGGACGCTAGCGCGAGCGGCTGCGTCGCGTGCAGAAGTCATCGTCGTCATTGGGACGAGCGCGGTCGTCTATCCCGCAGCGGCGCTGGCAACGCACTATAATCCACGCGCTTTCGTCGCCGAAATCAATCCCGAAGCGACGGCGATCAGCGATCGCGTCGATTGCACGGTGCGCGAAGGCGCGGCGCAGGCGCTGCCGCGCGTCGTCAGTCTTCTCCAAGCCGCCCGCCGAGCAGTTCGGTAAGCTTACGCTCGAGGCTGCGCAACGACGCGTTCTCGACTTCCAGCCCTGCCAGCCGCTGCCGTAACTCCGTAGCCTCGAGGTGTTCGTACGCCGCAGCCGCCGCTTGGGCGAGCCCGCGTAGGCAGCGCCGTTCGTCGGGATCGAGCCCTTCACCACGGGTGTGTCCGCCGTAAAGCGCGATCGCTTCGAGGCGGCGTTCGGCGACGACGGGCACGGCATAGATCGGCGCCCGCGCGTCACCCGGTACGCCGGCGGCGCGCCACCCGATCGCTTCGGGATCGAGCGGATCGAGTTCGCTGCGCAGGCGCAGCACGAGGCGATCGTCCGCTCCAAGCACGGTTACTTCGGCATCGTTCCACCCCCGGGCGCGAGTGCGGCGATAGGCGTCGCCGTCGTGACGGAAGACCGCGGCCGAGGCAAGTTCCAGCGCCTCCGAGGCTTCGTTCACCAGCGTATCGTCGACCGTCTGCGCCGCCGTCGCGTAGGGCAGCGCGCGTGCCGCGTCGCTGAGACGACGTTCGGCGAGATGACGCCGCCGAAAGAGCACTTGATCGATGAAGCCGTCGAGCTTTTTGTGAAACGCGTCGAGTGAGAGTCCGATGCCGATTGCGGCGCCGATCTCTAAGACGACCGCGACGCCACGGCTGGATAGGAGTTTTCCGAACACGAACTCGATTGAGGTAAATAGCGCCGCCGCACCGATGGTTAAAATTGTATAGACGAGCGTGCGGCTGACGATGAAGTTGACGTCCATGACGCGATGGCGCACGACGCCGTACGCAACGGCGGCGGCGACGAGTGCCGGCGACGCATAGAATGCCATGCTGATGGCGATCAGCGCGGTTGCGTTGGTCGTCAGTGCCGTATCGAGCTGATGGAGCACGCCGGCGAGGATCAAGAAGACGAAGGCCCCCATCAAGGGTGCAAGGCGCGAACGCACGTCACCCGGCGTGGTCGCGAAAGTCGAGATCAATGCTGCTAACGCCGCGACTGCCGGAACGACGATGCCGTAGTATGCGATTGAGATCCAGCCGGCCGGCGGCACATCCGAGAGCCGCAACGCGAGAACGACGTACAGATAGATCGCCGCTAGAACAAAGCCGACGGGAAGCGCCAGACGATCGATGGCTCGCGCGACGCCGCGCGGCCGGTCGCCGGGAAAACGCGCGGCAAAAATCATCGCGCCGGTGACTTGAGCGGCATAGAGGAACGAAACGCCGACGTCCCAGGCAAAGGCCGCGGTGGTTTGAGCCTGCTGCGACCAGAAGACGACGCTTATCGGAATAAGCAGCGGCGGCGCAGCAAAAGCAAATCCCCACGTCATGCGACTCGGCCGGGAGAGCACCAGCAGCAGACCGACGATTCCCAGCGCTAAGCCGGCCATTGCCGCGGTCAAGCGCACGATCGGCGCGACGGCAAGCACGTACGATGCGCGCAGCGTTACGGGTTGCGAGACGTTGCCGCGGTCAACTTGGAACGAGATGGGCGCGAACGCCGGCACCTCTTCCTGCAGCAGCGCGTACTTTCGCGCGCGCAGAGAAAGGCTCGAATAATTGAGCCGGTCGCCGGCAGCAATTCCGGCGGACGCCGCCGGCGAGCCGGGTACCACCGAGGTTACGGCCAGCGAATTCTTGTCGGCTAGAAACCCGTAGATGCCGGACGGCGTGCGATATGCGGCGATGGATGCCGTTGCGCCGGCGATCTCGAGGAGCCCGAGCAGCGCTACGACGCAAACCCGCAGCGCCTTATTCACGGCGCGTCGGCAGTTGCGGCGCGCCGTCGCCAAACGAAGAGCGCGTAGACCGGGAGTCCGGTGAGCAGGATGGCGATTCCGATGCCGGTGTCGGTCGGCGACTTCACGACGGTGTCGCCGACGATGAACCAGGCGGCGACGAGAAAGAGCACCGTGGTAAAGGGATGGCCAGGCATTCGGAAGACCGGCTTCGGCGCGCCGGGATCGTGCGCGTCGCGCCGTCTAAAAACGATAAGCGCGATGGCGGCGAGTCCAAAAAATATGTAGTCGTTGCAGGTGACGTAGTTAAGGATTTGATCGTAGCGTCCGGAGAGGGCAATGACGATGGCGACGACTCCCTGCAGCACGATTGCCAGCACCGGTGCGTGCGTGCGCGCGTTGACCGAGGCGAGCTGCTTGAAAAACGTGCCGTCGGCAGCCATTTGGAAGTAGACGCGCGGCGAGGTGAGGATTTGATTGCTCAAGAAGCCGAGCGTCGACACTGCAATCACGCCGGCCATAATCCATTTGCCGATTGGGCCGAACGCAATGGCCGCGATATCGGAGGCCGGTGTAGTCGTTGCAGCGAGTGCGCCGGGGCCGAGCGCGCGCAGACAGGCGGCGTTCACCGCCAGATAGAGCAGCACGACGCCGACCACGCCGACGATCAATCCGCGCGGCAACGTTGCGTGGGGGTCGCGCAGCTCGGCCGACATAAAGCTCGACGTCTGCCAGCCGCTGTAGGCAAAGAGCACCGGCACCATGGCGAGCCCGATGGCGCCGATTCCGGCGGGCACTACCACCGGCGCCGCCCCCGCCGGTGCGACGGCATGGACGAAGAAGAGGCCGATTGCGGCAAACGCTGCGATGGCCAGAATCTTGAGCGCCATAAATGCGTTCTGCGTGGTCGTGCCGGTGCGAACGCCGAGCGCGTTGATTGCGGTAAAGGCGGCGATGGCGATCACCGCTACGGCGGCGCTTGACGAATGCGTGCCGCTGAGCGTATCGAAATAGCGCGCGAACGTGACGGCCGCCGCGGCCATTCCGCCGCTTTGCGAAACCAAAAGCAGCGTCCAACCGAAGACGAACGCCAAAGCCGGATGAAACGCGTCACGCATATACGCGTAGAGTCCGCCGTCGTCGGGGCGGCGCGCGGCCAGCTCGGCGAAGATGCCCGCTCCAAGCAAGGCTATAACGCCGCCCGCAACCCAGGCGCCCATGATCAGCCAGCCGCTGCCGACAAAGCGCGCGACGACCGACGGGTTCATGAAGATACCCGAGCCGACGATACCGCCCATCACGATGAGAGCGGCGTCGCGGCTTCCTAAGCGGCGCAAAAGCTTCGAGTCGTGCAACGTTATGAGCGCAGGCTTGGTTACGCCGGGCCTAACACCTTTTCTCCGAATGATGCGCGGTACCGCAGTGCGAAGATTGCGAGCATGTTTGCAATGGCTGCATTTGTTTTCGCGCTGTTGACCGCGTTCGTTGCGCAAGCTTCGCCCGCGCCGGTTCCCAAAGCGTCGCCCGCACCGGCTCCCAAAGCATCGCCCGCGCCGGGTCCCGAAGCTTCACCCGTGCCGGCACCCGAGCCACCGGATGAGGCGCCTGCGTCGCCGGAAGGGTCCCCCGTGCCATCCGCCGCCATGCCGCCGCCACCCGGGGTGCAGTTTCAACCGCCGCTGGAGAACGGCGCCTGTTTGGACTCGATTCGCGCGGTACCGAACGTGCTCGAAGGGCCGTCTTCGCGCGGGATGCAGATCGTTCGCATCGACCAAGTGGTCTCGACGGCGACGATGCTGCCCGGCGAGGTCATCGGCTTCCTCTACACGACCCAGGACGGCTCTACGTGGCTGGGTCAGCGAACGAAGGACTATCAGTCAGCCGCCGGCGCTACCGCGATCAACCGCGTGCTCGGCGCAGCCCACGTGGCCGGCTCGGACGTCAGCGAGTTCCCCCCGACAAGCTTGTATGGGGTCCCAACCAAGCGCCAGCAGCTCTTTCGCGTGCAGATGCCGGCCAGCGAATATGCCACGCTGCGGATTGCCTTGGTTCCCTGCGTAATCTGGCCGTCGACTCGGCCGCTGCCCGACCCGCCAACGTAAGGTAGCAGCCGGCGCATCCGAGTGCCAGCCTCGGGTGTTCTTACGAGAGCATGGAGTTCGTCGTCCGAACCCGCCTGGGTGCGTTTTCGCCCAACGCCGATGTCGTCGTCGACGAGGAAGAGGGGCGCATCGTCGCCGTGATCGAGATCGCCGGGGCGGATCCGCAGGCGTTGCGTATCGAGTTTGATGGAAGAAATCTGACGATCGCCGGCCGCCGCCGCGAAGCCGTAAGATTTCGCCACGGTTCCTTCGCGCAGAAAGAGATCGCGCACGGCGAGTTCATCAAGCGCATCGCACTCCCACTCCCAGTCGAGCCGGAGGGCATCACGGCGAGTTATGCCGACGGATTTCTCGTCGTCGTGGCGCCCATTGCCGCAACCGCGTATCTCCCGACCGCTCGCACCGAAATGCACGTTGTCGTAAAAAGGATTCATCCGTAACTAATGCCCGCCAAACAGGCACCGATAGTCCCCGCTAATCTGATCGGCATTCTGCCGCTTCAGGAGGCGGTGCTTTTCCCGCACACGGTGATTCCGTTGGCGGTCGTCAAGAAGCCCGGAATTCAGCTGGTCGAGGAAGCGCTGCGCGAGGGCAAGCCGATCGGCTTGACCGTGCTCAAGGATCGCGAGATCGAGGAGCCCGGCCCAGACGACATACAGCGCGTCGGAACGATCGGCATCATTCAGAAGATGCTCAAGGTGCCCGACGGCACGCTGCGCTGCATCGTTGCGGGGCAGCAGGTCTTCCGCATCGAGCAGTTCACGCAAGTCTCTCCCTATATGGTTGCGGCGTATACCGAGCTGCCGGACGTAACCGTCGAGAACGAAGAGCTCGTCGCCATGCAGCGCAATCTCGCCGGACTTTTCCAAAAGCTGCTTTCGTATCTGCCCCAAGCGCCGCGCGAGATGGAGATGGAAGTCGCGAATATCACCGATCCGGTGGTGCTCACCTACTTCGTCGCCTCGACGATGCGTTTGGAGACTGCCGATCGGCAAGCGCTGCTCGAAGAACGCGACACGGCCAAGCGCATGCGCCGGCTCACGTTGCTGCTCACCAAAGAGCTGGAGGTCGTCGAGCTGGGCCATAAGATTCAGAGCGATATCCAGCGCGAGATGGAGAAGAATCAGCGGGAGTTTTATCTGCGCCAGCAGCTGCGCGCGATCCAAGAAGAGCTCGGCGAAGTTGATCCGCAGCAAGCCGAGACAAACGAGCTGCGTACCAAGATTGAGGCGGCCGGCATGCCGGCCGACGTCAAGAAAGCGGCCGATCGCGAGCTGGATCGCCTCTCCAAAGTACCGCAGGCGAGTCCCGAGTATTCCGTCATTCGCACCTATCTCGATTGGCTCGTTACGCTTCCGTGGAATTCGGAGACCGCCGATCACATTGACATCAAGGCGGCGCGCGTAATCCTCGACGAAGATCACTACGACCTCGACAAGATCAAGGATCGCATCATCGAGTATTTGGCCGTCGGCAAGCTGAAAAAGAAGCTGACCGGTCCGATCCTGTGCTTCGTCGGGCCTCCGGGCGTCGGCAAAACCTCGTTAGGCCAGTCGATTGCCCGAGCCATGGGACGTAAATTCGTACGCCTCTCCGTCGGCGGCGTGCACGACGAAGCCGAGATTCGCGGCCACCGGCGTACCTACATCGGCGCGATGCCGGGATCGATCGTGCGCGCGATTCGCGACGCCGGAACCAAGAATCCGGTAATGATGATCGATGAGATCGATAAAGTCGGCTCGGATTTCCGCGGCGATCCGCAGTCGGCGCTGCTCGAAGTTCTCGATCCGGAACAAAACAACAACTTCCGCGATCACTATCTCGATCTGCCGTTCGATCTCTCGCAAGTGCTCTTCATCTGCACGGCCAACAGCTTGGACACGATCTCTCCGCCGCTGCGCGACCGAATGGAGATCATCACGCTGGCCGGTTACACCGAACTGGAGAAGCTGCAGATCGCCAAACGGTACCTGCTCAAGAAGCAGCGCACCAACAACGGCCTAAAGGAGACGCAGGCACAAATCGGCGACCCGGCGATCCGCGGAATCATCAACGACTACACGCGCGAGGCGGGCGTGCGCAACCTCGA
>CAZMPP010000033.1:0-15502 GCA_964568035.1 uncultured bacterium | reverse complement strand
TTGCAGCACGTAGTCGGGTGTACCGTCGACGCCAACGGTAAGCTCTATGTGCGGATGCTTTCACATCTAACGTGACTACGTATAAGGCAAATGGAGAGCGGACGACGCCGACCATCTCGAACATCGATGGGCCGCGTGGAATCGCGGTCGACGCAAAGGGCAAATTTACGTCGCCAATTTTGGAAGCGGCAAGTTGACCACGTACACCGCGGACGGGAAGCCGACGAATCCAACCATCGCCGGCCTCAGCGGACCCGGTGGCGTCGCCGTCGACAAGAACGGAAAGATTTACGTTACAAACACTACGGCAACACGCTCATGACGTTCACGGCGAGTGGGAAGCCGACAACTCCGACGATCAGCACCGGATTGGGAACGCCGTTCGGGGTGGCGGTCGACGCGGCTGGAAAGATCTACGTAATAAATCACAGTCCCCAAAAGCTCTTGACGTTCACGGCCAAAGGCGCGCCGGCCACACCGACGATCACGACGTTGAGCGAACCGTGGGGTGTGGCGATCCACTGAATCGCCGCAGCCTCGGACCACGGCTCAACGTGAGGCCACCTAGGACGGGGGCGGTGTCATGAGACCAGAGTCAGGTGGCGGACTAATGTTCCTCGGCCACGGCGGAGGCGTCGACTTATCACGTGGACCCGGCGGATAACCTTGCGTACGGCTCGTCTTAAAATAAAAAATGCCTTCAACGGGTTTGCAATCGACAATTCTTGGTCTGTATTTCGAATGGCGCGCAGCCCGAACCGAGGCTTGGTCGAACAGTAGGTCGCCGCTAGTGCGGTAAATCTTTGCCTTCTCAATCGACCCATCGGGAGCAATGTCTACGGCAACGACAGCGAACAAGTCGCCTTCGCTTGTTTGCACGGCATCGTCTGGTATCGCGGCATCCGTAACGTCGGCTTCACGGTAGCACTGGCTGGGGGTCGGAGACGGCGATGGCAGCGGGCTGGCCTGTGCCAAGAGCGTTGCAAGAATGACGGCTAACGTCATTAACCACCCCACCGCTCGCGAAAGCGGTCACCTTCTCCCGCGCCATCGGAATCACTGACGGTTGCAATTGGACTCGTCCCGGTATGGGCATACTCAAGCATGGTAAAGAAAGAGTATTCCTGGTTTTCAGCTACCCAGATGTTTCCCCGACTGTCTGAGCAAAGGGCCGAAGGGTTGACCGCGAAGCACGGTCAGACCACAACCCCGAAAACCCATGCCTGTCTCCTTGTAGCGGGTAGAACGTTCGCCGGACCCTAATGCGCTCCATGGGAGAGAGCGAGCCGTCGAGCAGTAATCAGCTCCTTTCGGAGAACGCTACAATACCTAAGATGAGATTTTTAGTGGGCGTGATCGCGTTGCTAGTTTTGCTGCCCCCGGTCCCAGCCCGCGCGGGCGGCGGCGCACCTGCCCCCCAACGCTGCGGCGCGGGCGGTGGTATGTACGACGTCGCCGTCCCCGGCGCCCCGATGTCGGCCACTGCAACGCCCGACGAGCAAACCGTCTTCGTCTCCCTCAACTCTACGGAACCCCGCCAGCTCAACGGCATCGCCGTGTTGCGCTGTACGGACGGCCGCTATCGATTACAGCGAGTCATCCCGCTGGAAAGCCAACCTGCGATCGCCGCGTTCACCCACGATGGCAAAATGCTGGTCGTCCCGGACGATGCCTTCATTGCATTCGTGGACGTCGAGCGCGCGCTTTCCGGCGACGGGGACCCGGTCTCCGGATTTATCGAGGACGTCCCCGGCGATGACGGCGGCGCCATTTATGCCGCCGTTTCGCCGGACAATCGCTTCGCTTTTGTTGCCGAAGAGCAAAGCGGCAAGCTCACGGTGATCGACCTGCAGAAGGCCCGTGCCGGGGGAATCATCGCGCACGACGACATCGTCTCCGAGTTTCTGATCGGTAACGCCCCCGTCGGCCTTGTTTTTTCTAGAGACGGCCGCTATCTTTTTGCGACCGTGCAGGTCGCGCTAAAGCGGTACGGATTCGCGCCGACCTGCGAACCCGAGATAGCGTCGGCGGCCGCGAATGAGGCTCCCGGCGCGATCGTTACCATCGACGTTGCTAAGGCGGTGTCGGACCCCAGTCACGCCCTCGTCTCCAACGTTGCTGCCGGCTGCCATCCCGTGCGGGCGGCACTCTCGCCCGACGGCGCGACGCTCTGGGTAACCGCCAGAAAGTCCAACGCCGTCCTCGCGTTCTCGACCAAAAAACTTCTCGCCGGCTCTGCCGGCGCACGAATTGCCGAGGTGAAGGTTGGTAGCGCTCCGGTGCCCATCATCGTCACGCCAGACGGAAAGTACGTGCTCGCGGGTAACAGCAATCGTTTCGGCCAGGCTGGCGCCGGCAATCAGGACCTCGTCGTGATCGACGCGCACACGCGCGCCGTGGTCGGAAGAATCCCGGTCGGAATTTTCCCGCGGCAACTAACACAAACCCAAAGCGGCTCGACGATCTTCCTCACCAACTACGGCTCGAACACGATCACTGTCATCGACCCGGCAACCCTTCCCTCAGTCATCCACCGCTAAAGTGACTGACCGGCGCGGTCCTCGCGGTCGGAGGGGCTCGAACCCCCAGCCTACAGGTTCGAAGCCTGTTGCTCTATCCAATTGAGCTACGACCGCGCGGTTATCGCTCGGTCATCCTTCGACAGGCTCAGGATGACATTCCCCGCACGTCCTTCGACTCCGGCGCTTCGCGCCTCGGCTCAGGATGACAAAGGTGGCGCCGCGCCTCACGATGACGGTGAATAAAGGTCGCGGCGGGTGGGCGGCAGATCTACGGTGCCGCTTGGATCGGGCTTCGAGAGGAGCGATTGATAGATCGCAATTCGGCCGGAGCGAAAGCCCTGGGCGCTTCCGCCAAGATAGAGCCGCCACAGCCGATAACTCTCGGCGCCTGCCGCGGTAATCGCCGCAGCGCGATTGCGTTCCAGATTTGAAACCCATGCGCGTAACGTTCGCTCGTAGTGCTCGCGCAAGTTCTCGACGTCGCGCACTTCGAAACCCGCTCGCTCGCCGGCGTGCAGCGCGTCCGACACCGAAACCAGTTCGCCGTCGGGAAAGATGAAGCGGCCTAAGAAGCCGGCGGTCTTATACCCTTTACGACTCGGGCTTTGGTCGGCGATCGCATGATTGAGGAAGAGACCGCCGGGGCGCAACGCGTCGAACGCGGCGCGAAAATACTCGGCGAATCGGGCACGGCCGACGTGCTCGAACATGCCCACGCTGACGATCTTGTCGAAACGCTCACCGTGAAGCTCGCGATAATCGCGCAGCTCGATTCGCACCCGGTTCCCCAGCGAAGCCGCGGCGACGCGTCGCTTTGCCTCCTCGTACTGCCGCCGGCTTAGCGTAATTCCCACCGCCTGCGCACCAAAATCACGCGCCGCCTTGATTACGAGCGCGCCCCAGCCGCAGCCGATATCCAACAGCCGCTCCCCCGGGCGCAGGCGCAACTTGCGCAACGTGTGGTCGAGCTTCGCCGATTGCGCCGCTTCGAGCGAATCCACGCCTTCGTCGTAGTAGGCACACGAATACACGAGCTGCGGATCGAGGAACGACGCGTAAAACTCCAGCGGCTGATCGTAGTGAAAACCGATGGCGGCGCGATCACGTGCCGGCGAATGAGCGCGGCCGTGCAACGACGCTTCGTGCAATGCCGGCAATGCGGGCCTGGGCAGCCGCCGCAGCGCGCCGATCAAACGAACGACGCGCGTCGCCGTCAGCGAAGCCGTAGCTCGAAACATGGCGTCGACGAAATCCTCAACGCTGCCCTCGACGTCGAGCAGGCCGGCCCCAAAAGCCCGCCCGATCGACAGGTCGACGGGCGGCGCGAACGCGGCCCGCAGCGCCCCCGGCGCGTCTACGACTAGAACAAAACGAGGTGTAGTGTTGGCGGCAATGCGCGTCCCGTCCCAAAGCCGCACGCCGAAGTCGCGTCCATAAGCATTGCCGAAGACCAGGCGCAGGATCGCGGCGGCGATGCGTGCGTGTGGATCGCGCGAAGCAAACTGCTCAGCGATCAAACGCGACGATCTGGTTCGCCTCACGATGGTTTGTCCAGAACTTCGACCCGTCAAAGGCAAGCGCGCGCGCGGCGAATGGAATGCGCGCGAGGTCCTCGCTCTGGTTCGTACCGTTGGCCGAGACGCGCGTCAAGAAGTACTCGTTGTCGTCTTCGTCCTCGGTTGTGATGAGATAAAACACGCCCTCGGAGTAGCACTGCCCGCAGACGCCGCGGGGCAAGTCTATGGTCCGGACGATGGCGCCGTGTTCGTCGAGGCCCAGCAGCCGGCGATTGTACCACTGGCTCACGTAGAGCCACGTCCCATCGTAACTGAGCTGCGAACCGGTGTAGTCGGGGCAATCGATCGCATCCCCGGTCTTAAAGCCGTGGCCAGGAACGAAACGGCGCACGATGCGATCGTCATCGGCCCCCTCCCCGCAGATGACGCGCAGCTCGTCACCGAGCACGGTCATGCCCCACGGTTTACCCGGTACCTTCGCTTCTTCGCTCACCGTCCAGTGAACCGGGTCGATCGCATACAGCCGATCGGTCTCAATCGAGCCCATCCAGAGCTTTTCACCGTCAAAAGCAAGCGCCTGGGGGCGCGGGGCGGGCGACGGCAGCCGTAGCGCTTCGTTGATATCTTGCACGTCGGCTGATTACAGCACCGGCGGCCAGGCAACCTGTCGCCAAAAAGAGGATCGAGGCCTGCACGCTGCAGGCCTCGATGTTTCTTGCGTAGGTAAGCTACTGCATTGGACTAGGCCCTCTACTAGCACTTACTGTATCCATGATTCCCCGGCCGCGCGGCCCTTAAACGCACCGCGCGCCCGCTCGCCCGGGCGTTACGGCGACGGCCCCGGCGTTGGAATATTGCCGCAGAGCGCCGCGCTCGACATCACCGCTCTCGCCGCATCGTTCTCGCGCGTCGCGGTTTGGCCGATCGTCCAATTAAGCCCGTCGATTAATCGCGTTACCGGATTGTAGCCGAGCGTCAACCCAGGAACCGTCGCCAACTCAATGTTGTACGGATTTTGCGGAAGCCCGGGAATATTTGGATTCACCGTAAGCGGATTTGGGGCAGGCGTGGGCGAGGTGGCGTGCTGCGAGTCGGGAGAATTCAGGCTTCCGATATACTCTTGGCCGCTATGCTGCAGGTCGGCCATCTGCTGCGTATCGACGAAGCCGCTGATGATATCGAGCGAGGCATTCTGCGTGGCCAACGCCTGGAGCAGCTTATCGCGAATGCCTTTGAGCTGCTTATCATCTTCGGGCCGGCCGGTGCCGTGCAGCAGCTGTGGCGAGTCCAGCAGCGTCTGTATGGCGATGATGTTGTTGGCGATCGGCCGAATGAGATTCTCCATCGAGAGCAGCGCCATGCTCTGCGCCGGATTTGACGTTCCGCCGCCCGGATCGCCCGGTACGCGCTGGTGCGGATCGGCCGCCGCCGAGGGTTCGCTGCCGTAGAGCGCCGCCATGTTGTACTGCTTGAACAGATCGGGACTCTTCTTGATGGTGGCATCGTTCTGCAGCATCATCCCGATTGCCGGCGCAATGTGCTCGTGCAGCTCGCTACAGAGCGGGCGGCTCACGACACGATAAATTTGTGGTGGCGGCGACGGCGCAGGCGTGGCCGGTGTCGCCGCAACCGTGAAGACCGCTAGGATGACCGTGTAGGCAGCCCGCACCATTGCTCTTTCCCTTACACCTACGACGCCCGACCGCCCCTGCCTGTGACGGCGAGCGCCCTATACGTAGCGCTTGAGCCAGTCGAGAATCAGATGAATTCGCTCGACGCGATGGATCGGCGACCCCGTGCGCGATAGATCGTGATTCTCGTCGGGAACGGCCACGTATTCGACCGTGCGCCCCAAGATTTTTAGCGACGTAAACTCTTGCAGCGTCTGATCGATCGGCGCGCGCGTATCTTCGTCGGCGTGCAGGATCATAACCGGCGTGCGGATGTTTGCTACGTAGGTGAGCGGCGAGAACTTCGCATAGTCGGCGCTGGCTGGATCCCACGGCGGCCCCCAGTTATAGTAACCGCCGCCCAAGCCGTTCTTGCCGGCGAAATCGGCGGCAAGATTCTCGCTTTGCAGGTTGCTCACCGCGCGCTCGGCTACGGCCGCCTTATAGCGATCGGTATGCGCGATCACCCACAGCGTCGCGTAGCCGCCATACGATCCGCCCAGCACGGCCATGCGTGACGCATCGACGTCGGGGCGCTTCACTGCGGCATCCATCACCGCTTGCACGTCTTGGAACATCGCGTCACCGTAGTTGCTCTCCAGCGCCCGCTCGAAGGCATAGCCGTGTCCGGTGCTCCCGGCTGGATCGGAGAAGACGACGTTGTAGCCTTGCGACGCGTAGACTTGGAACTCGTGGAAGAACGAGTCGCCGAACTGCGTCTCGGGGCCGCCGTGAATGTCGAGCAGCGTTGGGTGCTTCCTCTCCGAACCGCCTCCGGTCGCCGGCATGAACCACGCTTGCACCGTGTAACCCGACGGATCGGTGACCGAAAACTCTTGCGGCTTCGAAATCGTCGCCGCAGCCAGGTAGGCTCCGTTGACGTCGGTCAGCTGGCGCGGCGCACCGCCGCTGACCTGCGCGACGTAGACGTCGGCCGGATGCGTGAAGTCGCTGTAAAGATACGCGACGCGACTGCCGTCGTGCGAGATCGTGCATGACCAGGCTTCGCCGCGAGGCGGCGTTACGTTGGTCAGCGCGCCGCTGCTCAGGTCGAGCGTGCGAAGGTTGGAGTAACCCGCGCCGTCGATGTTGAGCAGGGCCTGCGTGCCGTTAGGCAGCGGGCCGCCGCAGAGTCCGCCGCCTTCTTTCATGTCGGCCAGCAGCGAGTCGCCCCACGAAACGCTGTCGGCGGCGACGAGTATGCGCCGATCGGCGCCGTCGGGCTGCGCCGACGCAACGCCGGGCAACGACGCCGGCTCGCGTACGTCAAACGTGAAGTAGTAGATGCGCTTGCCGTCGACGCCATAGAAGAGACCGTAGTTGGCGGGAAGCGGCGACGCCATCTTCTGCATCGTTCCACCGGTCGACGGCATCGTGTACACGTCATTGGTGCCGCTGTCGACCGATTCGTAACGCAGCGAGTCAAAAAGAATTGTCTTATCGTCGGGCGACCACCCGTCGAAGCCCTCGGAGTATTGCCCCGAGGTCAGCTGCTTGGCGTTCGAACCGTCGGCATTGATCGTCCAGATGTGCTGGTGATCCTGGTACGTGTAGCCTTGACCGTTGCTCGCGAAAAAGAGCTGGTCGATGAGGTGAATGTCGGTCTTCTTCTGGTCGGCTTTAGGGGTGAAGCCGGCCTTGGCGAAGTCAATGTAGGCGGCGTGATCCGGATCGCTGTCCGTAACCGAGAGGGCGATGCGGTCGCCGGCATGCGAAACCACTGGGCTCGAGACGCCCTGCTTGATTCGCGTCACCTGCACGATCGTTCCACCCGCGAGCGTGTAGCGATAGAGCTGCGGCTTCTTCTTCTCGACCCTTCGCACGAAAACGAAGCTGCGGCTATCGGCCATCCAGGCATAATCCTCGTCGCCGAGGTGCTTGGTGACGTTGTGAGTGACGCTACCGCTGCTGACGTCCACGAGGTCGATCGTGCGGTCGTACTTATTCTTGGGCCCGTTCATGCGCGCGGCCTCGACCAGCACGCGCGACCCGTCCGGCGAGATTTGGGCGTTGCTCAAGAGCGTCAGCTTGAAGAGATCCTCGGGCGCAACCGGCGCGGCGGCGGCGGCGGCCGGAATCAAACCGAGAATAAAGGCGGCTATAACGGCAAGGCGCATGGTCCTTATACGCTTCTTCTTTGGCCGGGGTTTCGCCCTCAGGGCCGCTACGTGCCCTTCGCCGCGCCGGCATAGAAGATCACTTTGAAGATCAGTTGGGGCACCGTAACCAGGGTGTTCGGGTTGCCGTAGGCGACGTAGAGCTCGCTGTTTCGCAGCCGCATGTGGTACGCAACCGAAACGTTCGAGCAAGTCCCCTCGCAGTTGCCGCCCCCGTTGGGAATCGGCGGGAAGCCGACGACCCGGCGCAGGCCGACGGCCAGCGACGAATTCCGGCCGAGCTCGTACGAGTAGCTGACGCTCTCGAACCATTGGATATTGCTGGGTGTCGGCGCGGGCTCCCATTGGGCCGTATCGTCCACCGCCAGCGTCAGCGCGCCCCGATTGCCGACGCGCATCGTCGTCGTGCGAAACCACGTATCGAGCCGGCCGGTCCCGTAGCGCCCGGTATTGTACGAAATCGTCGTCGGTGTCGCCGACGGACCGTGGTACGGAAACTGCCCGGGGTTATTGGTCTGCAGACCGCTGTTATAGGTGAACGAAAAGCCCCCGTTCTGCGAAATCGGCGTGAGGATGTCGCCGAAACGCCAATAGTTCGATCCGGTGTAGACTTGAAAATCCAACGCCGACTTGGTTAGCACGTCGAGGAGAATCGAGTTGTCGCTTTGTGCGATTCCCATCGTCGGCCCTTGGTAGCGGTCCAGCACGCCCGAGATACCGACTGCGGCCAGCTTGTCGTTCGGCGCAAAATCCCAGATCTTAGCCGCGTAGAGCGCGTAACCGGCGACGCCGGGATGGGAGATGAAGCCGTCGGTGGGGTTGTAGTATTGTCCGACCTTACGCGTCGAGCCGAAGAATCCGAACGTTTGATTCGACCAGCCGCCGCCAAACTCGTAGTACTGCGCTTGATTTGGAATGACGACGTTGGTTCCGGCGTCGTTGCCGTAGTTCGCGTACGCGCTGAGATGCTTGAGGTCGTAGTAGGCGAGGCCGGTCGAGGTGGTCACGTCGGAGAATCCCGGCATGTTCACGCCGACGCGCTGCACGGTAGCGTTCCATTTGGTGTCGGACGAAACGAAGTCGATCGCGCTGGCCAAGTCGTTGCGGTTGTCGCCGACCGAGTCGAACGTCGCAAAGCCGATCGGACCCTGCTTACCTTCGACCGCGTAGCCCTGCGACGGGGTTGGAATGGCCGGCGTGTAGAGCGACTGCAGCGCCTGGCAGACGTTGCAGTTGAACTGGTTGTAGAAGTTGGCCGCCTGCGTGAAGAACGGGCGGACCTCGGAATAATACCGTTGGTAGACCGTCGGTGCGATGCTTTGCTGGTCGAGCTCGACGTTGGAGTAATCGGGATGAAAGGTCGAATAGAACGACGCCGTCGGCGTGATCGGGATGGAAAGATCGGCGCCGACGCGTGACGTAGATCCGCCGATGCTCTTGCTGGCCGCCTCGGCCAGCGCATATACGGCAGCGCGCGGCTTAGGCCGCGGGGCCGCGAAGCTAATCGGCGGTATTCCGATGCTCCCGGCGTGCGCGTAATCCGCGTTGCCGTACGAGTCGGGCTGCATCTGCACGCGATCGTACGACCAGACCTGCTGCTCACCGGTCGAGCGGACGTAGCGCACGAACTGCGCGTGCCACGTGCCGCCGCGAGCGTTGCGCATCACGTTGAACGGGATCTTCATCGTCACGCTGTAACCGCCGGCCCGCGTCGCGCCTTGCGCCTCCCAGTCGGGCGAATAGCCGGTGTTCTCGGACGAAAACTGATAGTGCGTTCCGTTGGGCGTCGAGTAGAACTGGTAGAAGTAACCGCTGGTGCCGTTGGGCCAGAGGTCGATCCAGACTTCGTCGTCGCTTCCCTGGCCGACGTCGTTGGTATGCTGAACGGCAACGATCGGCTCGTGCTGCACCGCGTCGAAGCGCACGTACAGAAATCGCCCGTCGGACGCAATCCACGCTTTGGTCGGCTCGCTCGCCGGCCGCGAGCGAACGGCGTCCCAGGGGAGGTCGAGCGCCGCCGCTTGCGACCATCCGGCGGGCGGGGCGCTGGGGTCGAGCGGCGGATCGGCAACCTGCGGAACCGCAACGTGCGCCTGCACGGCGGCACGCACGACCCCGATCGCCGCCGCGAACGCGATCGCGCAGCCAAGAGCGGCGAAACGGAACCTCACTGGAGGATGGCGCCATCCAGATTGGAGCGACTGCCGCTCCGCAGCGTCGCGGCATCGACGGGCCGGCAGTCGTGTCCGTTGCGGCAAATCAGCACGCCGCGCAAGCTGGCACCGTGGAGATCGGCACCGCGGAAATCGGCGCAGCCGGCGCGGCCGTCGGTGTTGTAGGAGCAGAGTTTAGCGTCGTGAAGATCGGCATCGCGCAGATCGGCATCGCGAAAGTCGACGCCCATGATGTTTGCGCCCACGAACCGCACGCCGCGCGCTCGCGCGCCGCTGAGGTCGGTGCCGACCATCGCCACGCCCGAGAGATCGCGCCCCGCCAGCTCGGCCCCTTTCGCGTCGCATCCCGTGCAATCGTGAAAGAGGCTGCGAAGGTCGGCATCGTCGAGGCCGGTGACGGCGCGGCGAAGATCGATGCCGACCAGCTTTGCTCCGGCAAAACGCGCGCCGTGGAGCTTGGCGCCGTCGAAATCCACGCCGACGAGGTTGGCGCCGGAGAAGTTGGCGCCGCGCAAGTCTGCGCCGGCGAAGTCGACGCCGACGTAGTTCACGTTGGAGAGGTCGGCGTTTTGCAGATTACGGTTGGCGAAATCGCATCCGGTGCAGTTGCCGGGAAGTCCCGTCCCGACGGCGACGCTGAGCGCGAGCGAGAGCAGCGGTGAAAAGAGCCCAATCATTTATCATTTCCTCCGATGGCTTACCGGGAAAAAGTACGCAGGGAAACAGGCCTCGTACCGCGAGGCGTTAGCTGGGTATCGTTTTACGGGCGCGCGCTTCGGCGCGCGGAGCTACCTCGGCGTGTGTTGTTTGGAGAGGTCCGTGCCGATCATTTTGGTCTTCGAAAGGTCGACGCGACTGAGGTCGACGCCGCTGAGATCGCAACCGTTGAGCGTAGCACCACTGAGATTGGCGCCGTCCATCTTCGCGTTCCCGAAGTCGATGCCGACCAGCTCCGCCCCCGAGAGGTTGACGTTGCGCAGATCGGCGCCTCCGAAGTCGTCGCCGCTGGCCCGAACGCCGCGCAGGTCGAGCCCGGCCATGCCCGCGCCGCTAAAATCGCAGCCCTTGCAGTGGTTGAGCACGTCGCGCATCTGCGCCGATCCCAGCGCCGCGTTGTGGAACTGACAGCCGGTTATCGTTGCGCCGGTAAAGTCGGTCCCGGTCAGATTCGCGTTGTGGAAGTCGCAGCCGGTCAGATGGGCGTTGCGGAACGAGACGCCGTGCAGGTTGGCATTGGAGAAGTCGACGCCGTTAAGCGAACTGCCGGCGAGATTGGCGCCGTTGAGATTGGCGTTGCTGAGATCGACGCCCGTATACGACACGCCGCGCAGGTCGCGGCCCTGCCAGTTGACGTTGCTGAAATCGCAGCCGTTGCAGTTCTTACCGCTGCTGCTCTGCGCGATGGTGCCCGGCAGCAGGCTCGATACGCGCTTCAATGCGCCGTTGATCGTCGGAGCCGAGATTTGTTCGGCAATTCGTTCGCCGAGCTGCGAATCCGAGTTGATCTTCTTAGCTAACGCGTCGTCCTGAGATGCCTTAGCGGCATTGGTCTGCGCCACTCGATGAATCGCAAGGGTGGATTGAGCCGGCGCGCCCGGGGTCTGCACGTGCGTCTGCACCTTCGTCTGCGCCTGCGTCTCGACGTGAGTCACCGGTTTAACGGGCGCAGCCGGCGGCACTGCCGCCCGCGCGGCAAGGTGGGGATGTTTCGCCGTTGCCGGTGGCACGGCGTGCGCCGCCGCGACCGGCGAAACTGGCGGAACGGCGACGATCGGCGCCGCGATCGTCGGAGCGACGACGCCAATGAGCAGGGCGATCGCCGCGACCACAGTGACGGCGACGGCCGCCGGGCCGAAGGCAAGCGTCGTGGCGATATTCCGTCCCGCACCGAGTAGACGCTCGATGCGAAGCGAGATGTGTTTGCGCGTCGCGAAAACGCCCGGAGCCGGAATCGGATGACGCGGCCACGATGCGGTCTCCGCCATCTTCGTCAAGCAGAGCGCGTAGGGCCGCACCTTGCCGACGAACGAGAGCACCCAATCGTCGCACGCGACCTCGCGTTCGAGATCGAGCTGCTGGCCGATGAACTGCGCGGCCGGATTCCAACCTAGCAGTGCCTCGATAACGCGCTGTGCGCCGTTGCTCCAGTCGTCGGCGCGACGCAGATGGGCGAGCTCGTGCAGGCAGATCTGATCGACCTCGGGTTCGGAGAGATGGTCGAGCAGCGTGCGCGGAATCAAAATCATCGCATCGAACAGACCGACCGCCACCGGTACGTCGGTTTCGTCGCTGACGCAAAGCCGAACGTCGCGGCCGCCCTTATTCGCGCTGAGCCATTGCGGCATCGAGTCGCGATATTCGATCGGCAGCGGCAGCGCGTCGCGCTTGAGCTGTTCCAGTCGCGCCAATCCCACGATCAGTCGCGCCAGCGCGTACGTTGCAAGCACCAGCCAAAGCGCGAAGACCCCGAGCGTTAGCGGCAGCGGGAGCGTCACGTGGAGGCGTTCGGGCAACAGTGGTGCCGTCTCTTTTGGCACCCTTACCGGCGTTTGCGCCCGCGGCACGGTCGTTCTTGTCGCACTCCGGGGTTTGAGCGATTCGTGCGCGGGCGCTACGCCCGACGTGTGCGAGGTTAGCGGCTGGGAAACTTGGGTCGTTTGCGGCGCCGCAAAAAAGACCAGCGTCGTAACGACGGGAACGATGAGCGCCGCAGCGAGCGTCGCGCTCCATACGGTGTAGCGCGTCGACGCGTTGATGCGCGGCCAAACCCGCAGCAAGAGCCACACGCAGAGCACGAGCAGCGCGTCCTGCCAGAGCGCGTTGAGCACGATCGCCGAAAGCGCGCTGGCGACGGTTACGAAACCTTGGTAAAGCTCAGTCATTGCGTTCCTCGTACTCCTCGATCAGCGCCTTGAGGCGCAGGAGCTCGTCGTTACTGGGACGTTCGTTCTCGATCAACCGTAGCGCAAGCGAGCCGGCGCTGTTGTCAAAGAACTTTGAAAGCAGATGTCCGACGGCGTGCCCGGCCGCCTCCTCACGTTGGACCAGCGTCCGGTAGACGTACGCCCGTCCCGCCTCATCATGTGCAACGTAGCCTTTGCGCTCGAGGATGCGCATCGTCGTCAACACACTGTTGTAGGCTAGCGGCGGCGGCGGTAGGGCGGCGGTGACTTCGGCAACCGTCGCCTCGCCTTTCTGCCACAGGACTTCCATGAGGCGCAACTCCGCCTCGGTGAGGGTAATCGAGCGTCGTCGGGCCACGTTTAGCGCCCCAGCCCCGGTCCCCAGCCCGGAAAGATCCGGGAGGCTGGGAAGGCTTCGGGGATCGTCGTCCGGGTGCGGGCGGCGAAGGGGAGTTCGGTGGCGGAATCAGGCTTGCGGGTCATGTCGGTCTCCTTGGTGCTACTAAATCTTTAGTTGAATAATACTGCGGCCCACTTGGGTTGTCAACTAATTATTTAGGATTAGAAGCGAGCCGCCGTGGCCAAGCGCGGGGCGTGCTTGGGGGAATGCGGAGGGCGCCCTCCAATAAGGAGGGCGATTCATGGCCCCATCATTTGAGGAGAATAGGCTATTGGGAACGGCGCGCATCGTTCTGGCGCTCGCGGCGCTGGGCATCCTGGCGGCATGCGGCGGAGGCACGCCGATTACCAGCGGCACGCCGACCCCCTCTCCGACTCTTCCGCCCCAAGTTACCAATCAATTCCCCATCCCGACGGCATCGAGCCGCCCCGCCGGTATTGCGTTGGGCGCCGACGGCCAACTCTGGTTCACCGAGTTTGCGAAGTCGAAGATGGCGCGGCTGATCAATAGCGGCAAGATTCAAGAGGTAGTCACCCCAACGAAGAACGCCGGACCCAACGGCATCGCATCCGGTCCCGGACCGAACATCAACGTTTGGTTTACCGAAAGTAACAGTGGCAAGGTCGGGCAAATTACCACGTCGGGGCCGCCCTATACCGAGTACACGCTCCCCGCTTCGGCGGCGCGGCCGGTCGGCATTGCGCTCGGCTCCGACGGCAACATGTGGGTGACCGATCCGGGGACCAACTCGATTTGGCGCGTCGAACAGATTCAGCCCAAGCCGCACGTTCATTTCACGCAATACTTGCTCACCGGGAACGCGCAGCCGGAGCAGATTACTACCGGCCCCGATGGTGCGCTGTGGTTCACCGAGCCCGGCACCAACAGCATCGGACGTTTACCGATACGCGGGCGGCCGCTTAGCGAGTACAAAATACCGACCGCGAACTCCGGACCCGTCGGCATCGCGCCGGGATCGGACAACGCGCTCTGGTTTACCGAGCAGAAAGCCAAGCAGATCGGCCGCATCTCACCGAGCGGTAACATCACCGCCGAATATCCGTTGAACGGAGCGATGACGCCCGATTACATCCTTCAGGGCATCGACGGCAACTTCTACTTTACCGACACGCTCGGCAATCGGATGGGACAGTTCCTCTTCCGCAGCCACAAGACGCACTTATACAAAATTCCGACGGCCAATTCGGGACCGACGGCAATGGTGCTCGGCCCGGACGAAGAGATCTACTTGCTCGAAACGCTGGGGAATAAGATCGCGCAGTTCCGCTACTTCAACGTATAGCGGTTAGAACGTCGGAGGGCTCGAGCTCGGCCAGCAGCGAGATTCCGCCCGAAGCACTGCCCACGAGAAGATAGCGTTCGCCGACGCGCAGCAGATGCAGCGTGGCTTGCGGCGAGAGTATCGTCGTCTCCACGACGGCGACGAATCGCTTCGCCGAGCCGCGCAGCCGCACGCCTCGCAGCACGCGCGCGAGCGCATACAACGCCGCTAAGACGAGCGCCGCAGCCGCCAGCCGCAACCCATAGGCCGCCCAAAACGGCCAAGGCATCGCGCGCTACGGGCCGGTCGCGCCCGGGGCGTGAATCCGCCGTTTAAACGCGACGACTTTTTCGCGAATCTCGTCGAGCCCGTTCGATACGACGACCGCGTTGCCGGTCGTGAGCGTCACCACGGTGGCATCGTTCTCTTCCTCCACCGACTCGATGAGGTCGCAGTTCAGCATTACCGGGTGTCCGTTGAGGCGCGTGAGCACGATCACGCGGTCGTTCTTTGGGCTCGGCAATACGGCGGCCTGTTGCGCTCGTCAAGCTCGAGCTCTTCCCATCGCGCCTCGTCGGCATCGAAGGCGCGCCGGCGCCGCTCGCGTAGTTTTTCGATGACTTTTCGGTCGCGCGCTGCGGCAACGAGGCTGTGACGCTTCTGCTCCAGATCGCCTTGCAGCTCGGCGATGCGGCGGATCTGCGCGGCGATCGCCGCGTCGAGGTAGGGTTGAGTCGCGACGGCCGCCATCAAGCGTTCCAGAGCCGCGCGCGCTTCGTCGAGCGCACGTCGCGCGGCGCCGACTTGCTGCCGATGCTCGTTTTCGATACCGGCCTTACGATCCAGCAACGGCTGGAGGCTGAAGCGAAAGGCTCGCGCCATACTGCGGGGAGTTCCCCGCGGGCGCTTTTAGCGAG
>CAZMPP010000032.1:0-15620 GCA_964568035.1 uncultured bacterium | reverse complement strand
CGGCGTGCGCAAAAGAGATTCGTAGGCGCGTTGCCCTTGGCCCGACCACTCGTCGGGCGAAAGTGCGCGCGTGATTCTGTCCAGGCCGTAGGATTTCCAGCGCTCGTTCACGCGTTTCCTCGTCGCTCCGTCCATCACCAGCTCCGAGGGCCACTCCCGCGTGTATCCCCCCGAGGCATCTTTGCGCGTTGCGTCGATACCGAGCTTCGTTCCGTAGGCGATGCTGTACGAACCGTGGTCGAGGTCGTCAACCGGACCGGGCATCGTAATGACGTCGCGGTCCGGCGCGAGATTATTGAGCACGAACCATGCAACGGCCCGGGGATCCTGCACGTCGACATCGGCGTCGACGATGACGAGGACGCGCGTGAGCATCATCATGTGCCCGAGCCCCCACAACGCGTTCATGACTTTTTTTGCTTGGCCGGGATACGACTTGCGAATCGAAATAATGGCAAGATTGTGGAAGCCGCCCTCGACCGGAAGATTCATATCGACGACTTCCGGCAGCAGCGCCTGGAGCAACGGCAAGAAGATGCGCTCGGTGGCCTTTCCCAGCCACGCGTCCTCCATCGGCGGCTTGCCCACGACCGTCGCCGGGTAAATCGGATCGCGGCGGTGCGTAATGCACTCGATGTGGAAGGTCGGAAAAGGCTCGGCCGGCGTGTAGACGCCGGTGTGATCGCCGAACGGACCTTCGAGACGGAGATCTTCGTTGTCGACGTAACCTTCGAGCACGAACTCGGCCTCGGCGGGGACCATCAGGTCGAGCGTTTTGGCGCGCATTAACTCGACCGGTTTGCCGCGCAGCAGTCCCGCAAAGGCGAACTCGTCGACGATCGGTGGAAGCGGCGCGGTTGCGGCATAGGTGAGCGCGGGATCGGTGCCGATCGCGACGGCGACCGGAACGCGGCGTCCCCAGGCGCCGGCGTGCGCGCGGCCGTGCTTGTGCCGCTGCCAATGCATCGCCGTCTCGCGCGGGCCCAACACTTGCATGCGATACATTCCGACGTTGTAGCGATTGGTGCGCGGATCTTTGGTAATGACCAGCGGGAGCGTAATGAAGGGGCCGGCGTCGCCGGGCCAAGTCGTCAGCACCGGCAGCCGCGTAACGTCGGGGTCGTCGTCGATTAAATCCCGGGCGCTTCCGTTGCGAACGGTGCGGGGAATCGCGTTGTTCAGCGCGGCGAGGCGCAACCCGCCGCGAAGTTTTTCGAGAAACGAGCCCGACGGGGGAGCTAAGTCGATCAGGTCGCGCACGCGAGCTGCGACGTCGTTGAGGGTGCGCGCTCCGAGCGCCATGGCCATGCGCCGCTGCGTGCCGAACTGATTGGTTAAGACCGGGAAACGCGAGCCCTGGACGTCGGTAAAGAGGAGCGCCGGTCCGCCCGCTTTTACCACGCGGTCGGTAATCGCGCTGATCTCGAGACGCGGATCGACGCAGGCGGCGACCTCGTGGAGCTCGCCGGCCTTGCGTAACGCTTCGACGAACTCCCCTAGGGAGGCAAAAGGCATGGCCTCGTCAGTTACGCGCTGCGGCGCCTAACGCCTACGGAACCTCGTCGTCCAAGCGGTGCGCGTGTGCCGGGATCGCGGCGACGAAACGCGCGCCGCCGGCGGCGGGCGTACCGACCGTCACGGTACCGTCGTGGGCGCGCGCGATCCAGCGCACGATTGCCAAGCCCAGCCCGGTTCCTGCACCGTCATCGCTGCCGCGATAGAATCGCTCGAAGATGCGCTCGCGTTCTTCGGGCGGAATGCCTTCACCGTCGTCTTCGACGACGATCTCGCAGTAACGGCCGTTGCGCCGCGATGCAATGCCGACGCGATGCCGCGCGTGACGCAAAGCGTTGTCGAGTAGGTTGCGCGCCAACTCCGCTAAGCGGCGTTCGTCACCGTCGACGATCGCACTCGCGGGGGCGGCGTCCAGCGTAATGCCGCGCGACGCCGCGATCGCTTGCGCGTCGCGAGACGAGCGTGCCACAATCGCACCTAAATCAACCGGTTCCGTATGTAGGGCGAGTCGTGCCGGATCGCGCGCCAGGGTCAGCAGATCGGTGACGACGTTGGATGCCTCGAGCGCGTTGTCCACGATCGACTCGAACGCGTCGCGATTTTGTTCCGATGCGTTGGGTAGCGCCGCCTGCGCGATCGCAGCGATCGCCGCTAGCGGCGAACGAAGCTGGTGCGCGGCATCCGCGGCAAAACGGCGCTCGCGCTCGCGTGCCGCTTCGAGCGGCGCGATCGTCGCGCGAGCCAAAGCGTAAGATGCGATAGCAACGATCGCAACCAGGGGGGCGTCGATAGCGGCCAGCGTCAGCAGAACGCGGCGCATCGCCGTTGCCACCCCGGCGGCGCCCTCCGGCGTGCTGAGCGCGGGCGCAAGCAGCGACGCATATTCGCGCGCCATAAAGGCATAGGCCCCCGCGCTAAGAGCGACGAGGACCGCAATGAAGACGACGAGATAGAGCGCGGTTGCGCGAGCGATCAACGAGTTCGTAGCCGGTAGCCGATACCCCATACGGTTTCGATAATGGAAGCCGCTCCGAGGCCTTTGAGCTTGCGCCGGAGCTGGCTTACGTAGACGTCGACGATGTTGCTCGAGCCATCGAAGTCGTAATCCCAAATACGTTCGACGATTTGCGCGCGCGACAGCGCTATCCCGGCGTTGCGTGCCAAAAACTCCAGCAGCCGGAACTCCGTCGTACCCAGCGATACGGGCTTGCCGTCGTAGGTGACGACGCGCGCCGCCAGTTCGACCCGTAGCGCGCCGGCCTCGACGACGCCGAGCATTGGCCGGTCGCCGCGGCGCAGAATCGCGGCGATGCGCGCGAGCAGCTCCTCTTCGACGAACGGTTTGACCAGATAGTCGTCGGCCCCGCAATTGAGCCCCGCGACGCGGTCCTCGACGGAATCGCGCGCGGTGAGCATTAGAATCGGCGTCTGAACGCCCTCTGCGCGAGCGCCTCGGGCCACCGCAAAGCCGTCGAGTCCCGGAAGGCCGACGTCCACGATGGCCGCGTCGTAGGATCGTTCCAACAGGTGCTCGAGCCCGGTGGGACCGTCGGGCACCACGCTGGCGGCGAACTGACGCGCCTCCAGCATCGTGCGGATCGATTCCGCAACCGCGGCGTTGTCTTCGATGACCAGTACTCGCACGGTGCCTTAGTTTTTCAACGGACCCGGGAAAGCCACCGTTATCGCGCCGCTAAAGAAGGGGTGCTGCCCGGGCGTCTGCACCTCTTGAGCCAGGAATCTGAACGGCGCGATCTGCACGGCTCCGTAGTAGACGAAGTCCCGATTGATAAAAGGATTGGCGTACGCGTCGTAACGCAGGCCGAAATACGCGTGCGGTATCGGATAGTACTTGAGCCGAGCGTAACCGCCGGACGAATGCTGGTTGGTCAAGAATCCGTCGGCGTCGTGATCGTCGCCGTACCACTGTTCGGCCTGAAAATCGAGGTCGCGGTACGTCGCGTGAGCGAGCAATCCATAGCGCTGGTAGAGGTCGGCGAAGGGAAGCCGCCCAGACGGCTGGATACCAAGGGTTCCACCCAGCGCGGTTCCGCCGATGTCTGCTTCGGCGTGATTGGTTTGCACCAGCGTTTGGCGCAGCCATAAGCCGAACTCGGGCGTGGAGAGCCAGGTGTTCTCTCCGGTCGCCACCGGCTTGCCGCCGTAGGCCGCACCTTGGTAGGAGCTCACCGCGATCGTTCCGTCAACCCGCAAGTTCCCGAACGTGCGCTCCATCATCGCGCCCCACCGCGGCGACGAGAGCGGAAGATTGTTCAAGCCGACGTGCGCGCCGTAGTAACCATACTGCGTCAGGTCGTCGAGGCGTTGTCCGGGCGATTGTGCCAGCGGCAGCTCGAAGAGTCCGCCGCGATAGAGCG
This sequence comes from uncultured bacterium, assembly GCA_964568035.1. Classification (GTDB taxonomy): domain Bacteria; phylum Vulcanimicrobiota; class Vulcanimicrobiia; order Vulcanimicrobiales; family Vulcanimicrobiaceae; genus Cybelea. The sequence goes on along the minus strand of CAZMPP010000032.1, from coordinate 11,727 downwards.
TTTGCGTGTGCGCGTTGTAGCCCGCGCCGAAGAGCAAAAACGTCGCTGCCGGACCGCCGCCCGCACCGAAGTTGTAGTGAAGATACGCGGTGATCGGCCCGATGTTACCACTTCCGAGCAAGATCCCTCCGGGCGTCCAGCGCCGTGCACCTTCGGACGGCTCCTTATCGTATTCCATCTGATAGCGAATAGCGAAGATGGTCGTGCCGTGTTCCGGCAGCGGTAGACGGTAGCCGTGGTTGCGAAAATAGTTTCCGAAGGCGTTGAGCTCCGGGAGCACGCTGTGGCACTGCCCGCACTTCAGATGGTATCGTTGGGCAAAAATTGGAATGGCTTGTGCCGGCGCGGCGGCCGACGCGAAAAAGAGAATCGCGCCGGCGATGAGGGCGTACTTACTGCGCAACAATGGCCGCTCGCATGGGGGCGCCGTAGTGGAAGAAGCAGCCGAACAGGTAGGTCCCCGCCCGATCGGCCGTGATCGTCTGCGACGATCCGTTGGGCTGAAGCGCGCCGCTCGTGAACCCGCCCGAGAGCGTCGTTCCGTGCTGCTGCAACGCGCTTATTCCAAAGGGCGATCCACTCGGGAACGACGATGCATTCGGGATCAACGTGGCCGTGTGCGCGAAGCTGTCGTTGTTCACAAAGTGAACCTCCGTTCCGACGGCGACGGTGGTGATCGCCGGCGAGTAGCCGCCGCTCTGGCCGTACGGTGTCTTTGACGGCTGATAGTTCGTGAGGCTGATGCTGATGGTTACTCCGCCGCTTCCGCCGGAGGGGGTCGCGATGCCACCGTTGGTGCAGGCGACCAACAGCAGCGCGACGGCGATCGATAAGCGTTGTCTCATTTGTCTGCCACTCGTTGTTCGCGCAGCGCGTCGACAATGTCGTCGTCGAGCGCCGACGAAGCTAACATCGTCTGAGTCATGTGACCCGACGCGTTGAATAAATAAACGAAGGTGGTGTGACGGTCGCGATAGCCGCGTTCGCCTTCAACCGAGATGACGCCGAAAGCGTGCATGATCGCGCGGACGTCGCTGGGCTTTCCGCCGGCGACGAGCCAATAGCGGGGATCGGCTTCGAAGCGCTTCGCCAGTTTGCGCATCGTCGCGGGCGAGTCGTGATCCGGATCGAGCGTGATGGTCACGAGCCGCCCCGGAATGTGTGCTTTAGCGATGGCGCGCGCCGCGGCCGAAAACTGTGCGTTAATCAACGGGCAAGCATCGTCGCAATGAGCGGCAATGAACGTTATCGCAAGCGGTTTTCCACCCAACGATTGCAGCGTAAATCGGTGTCCCGTTTGATCGATGAGGTGGGGCTGCGTCGCGTCGTCGCTCGTCTTGCGCGGAGCGGCAAGTGGAGCGTGCCGCCGCACTGCGTAGCCGCCAGGCCCCGGCGACGCCGTCGGGCCCGGCGTGGCGCTCGCGCTGACTTGGATGACGTCGCGCATAGCCAGCTCCGCGTAGTGGAATGCGCATCCTATCAAATAGATTCCGGGGTTGGTTAGTTTGACGGTAATGGAATCACCGGGATTGAGCGTCCCGCTCGCATAGCCGCTACCCAACACGCCGTTTCCGCTGGGATAGAACGAAAGGCTCGGGCTCACCGGCCAGACGGGGGGCGGCCCGCTCGTCTGCTGGATGACGTTGAGCGTGTGCGGATCGGAGGAAGAGAGATTCTTAATGGTGATTTTGGAGCCCGGCGCAAAGGCCAGTACTTGCGACGTCTGGTTCTGCGTGTAGCCGCTGACGGTTCCCCACGCCGGATCGTTCTCGACACCGATTTTCCCGGTCGGAATGCCGACACCGATCGACGTGGGAGGCAGCGGCGAGGGCGTTGGGGTTGGTCCACCATTGCCACCGCCGCCGATACTACCCAAGCCGCCGCCGTTGGTACACGCTACGAGCGCGCAAACGGCAAGTACGGGCGCGCAATGCGCCGGGCTCCTAAGTTTCATCGGGCAGGTGCAGTCGCTTGCGGACCGGGCGTTGCGCCCGCCTTGATGACGATGACGTCCTGCATTCCCGAGTGATAGTGGAACGCGCAGCCGAACAAATAGATGCCGGCCTTGCTCGCGACGACGCTAACCGACGAGCCGGGATTGATCGATCCGCTTGCATAGCCGACCTTGAGCGGTCCGCCGCTCGCCGTAACCGGAAGACTCGGACTCGTCGGGAACTGCGCCGGCGGCCCCTTGATCTTCTTCACGACGTCGAACGTGTGATGGATGTTAGCCGACAGGTTCTTGATCGTGATCTTGGTCTTCGGCGGGAATCCGAGTGCTTGCGAAAATTGCTGCTGGGTGTAGCCCCCCAGCGTCGCCTGCCAGAACGAGTCGTTGATTTTTCCCAGTCCTTCGGACGGGAGTTCCTCGCCAACCGTACCGGTCTTCGCATCAGGCTGCGCGTCGCGCGGCACCGTTGCCGTAATTGCCAGATCCTTCATTGAAGGAAGCACGTAGGTCGTACCGTTTGTGTTTCCTCCGCCGTATCTGCCGGCGCATGCAGCTAACGCGAAAGCGGCGAGCGCAACCGAAAGTGCTGCCAGTTTTCTAGACATGAACCCTCCAAGAGAAGCTTTGTTAGGTTGTTGAGCGTAACGAGCCAGTATGAAGAAAGTCTAAAAAAACTACGGGGTCTTGATCGAATCGCGCATCGCGGCTGCGATTGTCGCGAGCGCCGGATCGCCGGCAGCGTCAACGGTCGCTTGGGCAAAGGCATTGCGTGCCGCCGCATGCTCTCCCTCCCGTAAGAGCACGACGCCGAGCGCAAAACGCGCGCGCGCGTAGGAGGGAGCGAGCGCGAGCGCGCTGCGTAGCTCGCGTTCGGCGGCATCGAAGCGCCGAAGCCGTTCTTCCGCCAGCGCGAGATTGTAGTGCGCTACGGCGTATGACGGATTGACGTGAAGAAGCTTTCCGAAGTCGTCGCGGGCCGTTACCGCATCGCCGGTTTGCAAGGCGAGGAGGCCGCGCGAATAGAGCGCTCTCGCCGACCCAGGATCGAGCGCAACGTAGCGGTCGGCAACTTTGCGCGCTTCACGCAGGTCGCCTCGCGCCGAATCCACCGCGATCAAATTCGCCATGGCGGCGAGGAACTGCGGATCGAGCGCGAGCGCCGTGCGTAACTGTCGCGCGGCGTCGTCATAACGGTGCAAATTCGCGTACGCTATCGCCAGATCGTAACGAGCCGTCGACCCTTTGGGTTCGGGCGGATCGAGCGCGATGATGCGTTCGAACTCGTTCGCCGCGCCTTTCCAATCGGTGCGCGACAGCGCGTCGATTCCAATCGTGAAACGCTCTTCAACTTCACGCTGGACGGCCATTGCGCGCAGTGCCGGGACGGAAGTCGTGCGCGGAACTGGGGTGGCCGTAGGATAGGTTTGTGCTATAGCCGAGGTCGTCGTCGCAGATCCGAAGAGAGCGGCGAAGAGCAGAGCTCGCATCGCTTCACGGACTGGACGGATCGGACGGAAGCTCGGCTTCACGCCAACCCTGGGAAGAGGCGGCCCGTTCCGGCTTGCACTGCCATCCGACCCGGCCGGCCGACGTGATTGGACCGAGCAAGGGTGCGGCAGCCGACGGGGTCAGCGCCCCGGCGAGCATGTCTTCGAGCGAAGCGGTGCCGGCAACGGCGAACCGCCCGCAAAGCATGATAACTGCGAGGAAGGCGACGGCAAGCAGGCGGGGGACGAGGGTTGACACTCCTCTCATCATAGCCGAAAGTCTAAAGAATCCGTGAACCGCAGGCTCCATTGCGCGACCGCGCTGCTCGTATTGTTGCTCGTGGCGCTGCCGGCCCGCGGTCAGGTGGCGCTCGTGGCCGGTTCCGTGCGGGATCAACACGGCGCCCCGGTGGAAGGCGCGGTCGCTGCGGCTACAACGCCCGGCGGGGCTAGGATCGCCGCCGTTACCGATGCCGCCGGCACCTTCGTGATCCGCGCCGAGGTGGCAAGCATCTCCATCACCTGTCGCTTCTGCCGGCCCGGGTCGGTCACCGTCCAAGCCGGGCAACCGGTCGTAGCGATCGTCTGGCGCTACGACGCTCTCGCGCAAACGACTCCAACGCACGGGGATCTCGAGAACCTGCCGTACGCGCACGTTGAGTCGGCGGTCGCGCTTCGGCCCTTCACGCTCCTTTCACAGAACAGCCTTCCGTACATCGGATCGAGCCTGAGCGATCGCGGTCTTTCTTCGGGCGGCGGCCTGCTCGTCGATAATGGCGTCCCGAACTACGACATCGTTTCCGGAAGCTCGCCCTACACGCTCGTGCCGGCAACCTACGAACAGGACGCCGACGTCTTCAGCGCAGCCAACGCTTTTCTCTACGGCGATCGAGCAGCCGGCGGCATCGTGAATCTCGATCCGTTCGCCAACGGCTCGAACGAAGAGGTCGCACTCTTGGGGAGCGACGTAATAGCGCGCGCGCAAGTGGGATCGCAAGCGGCGGCAATTGCCGCCGGAACCTTCAGCAATAGCGAAGAGTCACGTCAGCGAACCGATCTTTCGAGTAACTTTTCGCTCGGCGACGGCAAGACGATCTCCGTCGGCGGCGGCACCCAACAGGGCCGCGTCTACGAATCGCCGGCGACGGCATTCGCCGGAAGCTTCTCGTTCGGCAATGCAACTTTCACCGATCCGTCGCTGCTCAATCTGTCGGTTTCGGCGTTGGCGGACCGCGGCACGTATGCTAACCAACTCGCCACCGGTTTCGGCGCGTGGCCGATTTCCGAAGCGTGGTCCGATACGGGCTTGAGCGCCGGAGTGCACACGACGGGCGCGGTCTCGGGATTCGCCGATCTTGCGACGCGCTGGTCGACGGGACTCTACGACGCGCAGGCGTTGCCTTTCGGTCTTCCACGCCTCGGCGCGATGACGGCGCTGACGCGCGCCGACGCGGGCGTAGCGGCGCGGGGAAACGATTATCTCGTGTTGGCGGGCTTAGGCACCTACTGGATCGACTATTCCGGAGGTACGTACGGCGTTTCGCAGCCGGCAAAGGTAACGCTGACCGAGCCGTCGATTCAGGCGACCCTCTTTCCAAACGGCAAGTGGAGTCTCAACCTCGAGGATGGCGGATCGTTTACGCTACCAACCTATTATCAACAGTATCAATACACCGATGCGCAGCCGTTGCCGCTGCAATATCAGCGCAACGCGCTGTTGGGGGGATCGCTCTCGTACACCGACGACTCGCGTCTTCGTTTCGCCTTCGAAGCGGCGCAGCAGACGGTGCGCGGCGCGTCGTCGGGGACGGTAAGCTCGGTCGGTCTTTCGGCTGCGTGGCAGGTCTCTCCCGATTTCGCGTTACGCGCGTGGACGATGCACGTTACCGACACGGTGCCTGTCTATGGCTACGGCGTTCCATACGAAGGCGCCGCCCCTACGGTCGGCGCCTTGTGGTTAACCTACGATGCTTCGAACGCGTTGCGCGTCGATGCAATTTATCGCCGCGACTTGCTGGACGCCTCGCCGTTCTACCATTTCGACGGCGCGATCTCAGGACCCATCGCTAACCGTCTTCGCTGGTATGCCGGCGCCGAGGACCGCATGCACCGTACGTTCGTGGACGTGGGCGTGCGGTACTCGGGCGACTAGTTCTCGCTAGCGCGCTTTAGTCGTCGTCGCGCCGTCCTTGAGGGCGGCGACGCCGGCGCGTGGGGGGTGCGCCCGGCACTGCGGCGCTCGGTGCTCCCGAGTCCGGCGTTCCATCACGCGGCGTTGCTTCGCGCGGCGGTCCTTCGCGCGGCGGTCCATCGCGCGGCGGACGCGCGGTTCGATTGCCGTGCTCGCCGTTACCGGAGACGCCGCCCAAAAGCGCCTTTCGCGACAGGTTGACGCGGCCTTGTCCGTCGATCTCCATGACCTTGACCATGATCTCATCGCCGACCTTGACGACGTCTTCGACCTTCTCCACGCGCGTCGGAGCGAGTTGACTGATATGAACCAGCCCCTCTTTTCCGGGAAGGATCTGGACGAACGCGCCGATGGCGATGATGCGCGTGACGGTTCCGAGGTAGCTTTCGCCGGCGACGATTTCCTTGGTCAGGTTTTCGACGATCTGCTTCGCCTTGTCCCCGGACGCGCCGTCGAGCGACGTAATGAAGACGCTGCCGTCGTCCTCGATGTCGATCTTCTCGACGCCCGTGTCGGCGATGATCTTGTTGATGACCTTGCCGCCGGGTCCGATGACGTCTTTGATCTTGGCCGGGTCGATCTTGATTACGATCATCCGCGGCGCATAGTCGGAGAGCTGCTCCCGCGGAGCGGTAATCGCTTCGCTCAGCTTGTCGATGATCGCGTAACGCGACGTGCGCGCCTGCTCCATCGCTTCGCGCATGATGTCGATCGTGATGCCCTGCACCTTGATGTCCATCTGAATGGCGGTGATGCCCTTCTTGGTGCCTGCAACCTTGAAGTCCATCTCGCCGAGCGCATCTTCGAGTCCCTGAATGTCGGTGAGGATCGTATACTTACCGCCCTTGAGAATCAATCCCATGGCGACGCCGGCAACGTGCTCGCTAATCGGCACGCCGGCATCCATGAGCGCCAGCGACGAGCCGCAGACCGAGGCCATTGATGAGGAGCCGTTCGACTCGAGCACCTCGCTCATCAGGCGGAGCGTGTACGGAAACTCTTCCTTCGGCGGTAAGACCGGAAGGAGCGCGCGTTCGGCGAGATAGCCGTGACCGATCTCGCGACGCCCCGGTCCGCGCATCGGGCGGGTCTCTCCAACCGAGTAGGGCGGGAAGTTGTAGAAGTGCATGTAGCGCTTGTTTTCGAGGGCGACGATGCCGTCGAGACGCTGCGCGTCGCTGGTCGAGCCGAGCGTTGCGGCGGTGAAGACCTGCGTCTGCCCGCGCGTGAATACTCCCGAACCGTGAACGCGCGGCACGTAGTGCACCTTGCACCAGATCGGACGAACTTCGTTGGGCTTGCGGCCGTCGGGGCGAACCTTCTCGTCCACGACCATGGTGCGCAGCTCTTCTTCCTGCATCGCTTTCACGATTTTGTAAAACTCTTTGGCCGTGGCCGGCGCTTCCAGGAGCACCTTGACCGTTTCGTCTTTCTTGCCGCAGCGCTTGAGCGCTTCGTCGATGCTGATCGCTCCGAATGCCGCTTCGCGCGCGTGTTTGTCGACGACGCGCATCGCCTTGGCCAAGTCCTTGGCGAACGTCTTGCGAACCCAGCGATCCAAGTCCGAATCGACGCTCGCAACCGGATACTGGCGCTTGGTCTTGCCGTTCTTTTTCGCGAGCTCGTCGATTGCGGCGACGATCTTGCGGATCTCGCCGTGCGCGAACTCGACGGCACCCAAGAAGTCCTCTTCGGAAATCTCGTTGCCGCCGCCCTCGACCATCATCACGGCATCGGCGGTGCCGGCGATAACGATGTCCATGCCGCCTGGTTCGTATTCCGCCAGCGTCGGATTGCAAATATACTCGCCGTCCTCATCGCGTCCAACGCGAACCGCCGCAATCGTTTTGTCGAACGGAATGTCGCTTAGCGCTAACGCGGCGCCCGCTGCGGTAACGCCGAGCACGTCGGCGTCGAGTTCGGGATCGATCGAGAGTACCGTGGCAACGATTTGCACGTCGTTGCGAAAGCCATCGGGGAAGAGCGGCCGGATCGGCCGATCGATTTGGCGCGAGCTGATCACCGCATGCTCGGATGGACGCCCTTCGCGCTTGATGAAACCGCCGGGAATTTTTCCGGCTGCATACATCTTTTCTTCGAAATCGCAGGTAAGGGGGAAGAAGTCGATGCCTTCACGAGGTTTCTCGGAGGCAGTTACGGCGCAGAGCACGACGTTTTGGTCGCCATAACGAATCAACGCGGAGCCGTTAGCTTGCTTCGCTAGTTCGCCGGTCTCGATGACCATCGTGCGCCCGCCGACCGTTAACGTTACGGATTCGGGCACAATATCTCCTAATTTTTTAAAAATGTTCTTCTTTTGATTAACCGCCCGGGATTCGGGCCGCCCCAAGCTCCGCCCTGCCGCAGGCGCGGCGGCGAGAAAAATCGGGTAGGTTCCGGCCCGGCGCGGCTGGTATAACGGCTCCCATGCAAACGCTCAGCTCCGAGGGCTTGACCCAACTCAAGCTCAAGGCCAACGACGTGCGTCAGGGGATAATTCGTTCTCTGCTCGCCGCCGGTTCGGGCCATTCTGCCGGTCCCTTGGATATGTCCGACGTATTCGCCGCGCTGTACGGCCACCTGATGCGCCACGATCCCGCGCGGCCCGACTGGGACGATCGCGATCGCCTGCTGCTCTCGTGCGGACATATCGCGCCGGTGCGCTATTCGGCGATGGCAAACTTCGGCTACTTTCCGGTCGAGGAGCTGCTCACGCTGCGTAAGTTTGGTACGCGGCTGCAAGGACACCCGGAGCGCGTGCGTCTTCCCTCGGTCGAGACGACGTCGGGGCCGCTCGGCGAAGGCCTGGCTCAAGGCGTCGGGATGGCGCTGGGAGCCAAGATGGACGGCAAAGATTTTCACGTTTGGGTCGTTACGTCGGACGCGGAGCATCAATGCGGATTGCATTGGGAAGCGGTGATGACCGGCGCAAAGTTTGATCTCGATAATCTCACCGCAATCGTCGATCGCAACTTCATTCAGATCGACGGAAGCACCGAAGACGTGATGCCGCTCGAACCGCTCGCCGATAAGTATCGCGCCTTCAACTGGGAAGTCTTCGAGTGCGATGGTAACGACATCGCCGACTTCATCGCGACGGCCGAGCGCGCAAAAGCCTCGCCCGGCAAGCCGCACGTCATCATCGCCAATACCGTGCCCGGCAAGGGCGTTTCGTACATGGAAGGCGATTACACCTGGCACGGAAAGCCGCCCAATGCCGCGCAGGCCGAAGAAGCGCTGCGCGAGCTCGCCGAGCAACGCGAAAGGATTGTAGCCAATGCCTAGTAGTGGGACCTCCGCGCTCGACGGCGCCGCTGCAGGAATGCATTTAGTCGACTATCGCGCCGCCGATCTCAAAATGGTTCCGACCCGCAACGGCTTCGGCGAGGGATTGATCGAAGCGGGCTCGCGCGATTCGAACGTTCTGGGTATTTGCGCGGACCTTTCCGAGTCGACGCGTTTCGAAGGTTTTCGCAAGGCGCATCCGCCGCAGTACATCGAGATCGGCGTCTCCGAGCAGATGCTGGTCGCGATGGCCGGCGGTCTGGCGGCGGTCGGCAAGACTCCGTGGATCGCCAGCTATGCGATGTTCAATCCGGGGCGCTCGTGGGAACAAGTGCGCACGATCATGGCGCTCAACGAGACGAACGTGAAAATCGCCGGCGCGCACGCCGGCGTCTCCGTCGGTCCGGACGGCGCGACACACCAAGCGATCGAAGATATCGCAATTATGCGCGTGATTCCTCACATGACCGTCGTCGTTCCGTGCGATTCGGTGCAGACCAAGAAAGCCACGCTGGCGCTTTCGGAAATGTGGGGCCCGGTTTACCTGCGTTTTGGCCGCGAGAAATCGGCCGTCGTTACCACTGACGAGACGCCCTTTGAAATCGGTAAAGCACAGACGTTTCGCGAGGGCGGCGACGTCGCGATAGTGGCCTGCGGCATTCTCGTCTATAACGCGCTAATCGCCGCCGACCGTCTCAGCCGCGACGGCATCGAGTGCCGCGTAGTCAACAATCACACCGTCAAACCGATGGACGAGGCCGCTATTTTAGACGCAGCCGCAAGCTGCGGCGCGATCGTAACCGTGGAAGAGCATCAGAAGCACGCCGGCATGGGTTCGCGCGTCGCCGAGATTCTGGCGCAAAAAGCCCCGACGCCGATGGAGTTCGTCGGCGTCGAGGATACGTTCGGTCAATCGGGAGATCCGTTCGAGCTGGTCGAGTTCTACGGCATGGGCGTCGATGCGATCGAAGCTGCGGCGCGTCGCGCGTACGCGCGCAAGAGGCCTGCCTGACCCGAGACTAGCGGCGGAGTCCGAGTTCTCCGATCAGCGAGCGGTAGCGCTCCAAGTTTTTGGCGTGGAGATAGTTGAGCAACCGGCGGCGCTGACCGACTTGCAGCAGCAGGCCGCGACGGCTGTGGTGATCCTTTTTGTGAATCTTGAGGTGCTCGGTGAGGTGATTGATCGAGGCGGTCAGCATCGCAATCTGCACTTCGGCCGAACCGGTGTCGTTGCTTCCGCGGCCGTACTTGCCCGCGATCTCCGATTTTTGCTCTTTGGTGAGCGGCACGTCGTAATCTCCTTAGTCAGGATGGTCTCGCTCGGGTACAGGTCTACACCCGTCCCGGCGACCGGCCAAGGATACCAGAGGCCCGCAGCCCGCGCAAGGTCAATGTGCCCTCGATGGATCTCGGCATTGCGGGCCGCACAGCCTTGGTAACCGGCGGAAGCAGCGGAATCGGCGCGGCCATTGCTCTCGGGCTGGCCCGGGAGGGCGTAAGGCTGGCCTTGGCCTCCCGGGATGCCGAGCGTTTGGAGGCCGTGGCAGCCGAGGCGCGGGCCGCCGGGGCGCAAGAGGCGCGCGGCTTTTCGCTCGATCTCTCCGATCCCGCCTCGATCGGCTCGGCGCTGGCCGCAATCCGCGAAACGTACGGCTCGGTCGACATCGCTATTCTCAACGGCGGCGGTCCAAAGCCGGGGCGCTTCAGCGCGGTCGGCATCGACGATTGGGACGGCGCCTATCGTCTGCTGCTGCGGTCGATGCTCTGCCTGCTCGACGACGTTGTCCCGCCAATGCGCGCCGCCCGTTGGGGCCGGATCGTCGCCCTGACCTCGACCTCGGTCAAACAGCCGATCGACACACTGGTACTCTCGAATGCCTTTCGCACGGCGCTCGTCTCAGCGCTCCGTACGCTGGCAACCGAGGTGGCAGCCGATGGCGTGACCATTAATTCGATTGCGACGGGGCGGGTCGATACGGCCCGGCTGCGCAGCCTCTACGGCGACGACGAGGCAAAAATGCGGGCCGCCGGATCGGAGGTACCGATCGGCCGGGTCGCTTCGCCTCAGGAGTTTGCCCCCATGGCCGTCTTCCTCTGTGGGGAGCCTGCCGGCTACGTCACCGGACAGACCGTCTCGGTCGATGGAGGTCTGACGCGCGGCCTCTTTGGCTAGGGGTTCCACCCGGCGGCGCGAATCTACGGGGCCGATATGCAGGGAGTGGATGGAAAGCGCGTCGCCGCTTTAATTGGCGACGGCTTCGAAGAAGTTGACCTTACCGAACCGCGCCGGGCCCTCGAAGAGGCCGGCGCGATCGTCACTATCGTCGGGGTAGACGAGCGGGCGCGCCAGCGCATCCGCGGGAAGCGCGGCCTCGACGATGGCGCAAGCCTTCGGGCAGAGGAACTGGTCGCCGATTGCACGGCTGAGGATTTTGACGCCGTGCTCATCCCCGGCGGGAGTTCCCCGGACCGCATCCGCACCGACCGCGAGGTGCATCGCTTCGTGCGAGAGTTCGATACGCTCAAGAAGCCGATGTTCGCCATCGGCCACGGGGCGCAGGTCCTCATCTCCTCACAGTTGGTGCGCGGACGGCAAGTCACCGGAGCTCCTTCGATCGCCGACGACATTCGTAACGCCGGCGGACTCTATCGCGATCAGCCGACCGTTACCGACTCGAACTGGGTCTCGACGCGCGGAGGCGACGATCTCTCGCAGTTCGACCGCGCGATGCTGGAAAAGCTCGCCGCCGCCACGCCGGCGCAAACGCTGATCTAGCGGCGCGAGCTACAGTTCTTCTACCGGGTCGTAACGC
>CAZMPP010000031.1:0-15897 GCA_964568035.1 uncultured bacterium | reverse complement strand
GTATGAACCCGTACGTCGGCCGAAGCGCCTACGACATCCTGGCTACCGCCAGCGAGCGTGAGCTCGCCGATATCTTCTTCTACTATGGCGAAGAGCGCGCGGCGCGCCGTATCGCTCGCGCCATCGTGAACCGCCGCACCGGGGGTGAGCTGCCGAATACCACCTCCGAGTTTGCCCGTTTGGTTGCCGGCGTCGTTCACCGCCCGGGCCGGCGCGAGCGGATTCATCCGGCGACCCGCGCCTTTCAAGCGCTCCGTATCGCAGTCAACGAAGAACTCGATTCGATGTCGGCGGGGCTGCGCGCCGCGATTGGCCGGCTGCGCGCTGCGGGGCGCGTCGTTGCAATCAGCTTTCACTCCCTTGAGGATCGCATCGTGAAGCAGAGCTTTCGCGACGACTCGCGTCTGCACGTCTTGACGAAGCGGCCGGTTCTGCCCGGCGACCGCGAGGTCGCGGAGAATCCTCGGGCGCGCAGCGCCAAGCTGCGGGCCGCGGAACGGAAGGTCAGCTGATGATCCAGCCACGCCATTTCGAACAGCAGCGCTCGCGCATTCCTAACCCGCGTGCAGCGCGCACCGCAACCCACCGCCGGATCGTCCGCAAGTCGCGCGCTCGTTATACCGGGGTGGCGCGGGTCTCTGCCGTGCTCCTCGTAGCCCTGGCGCTGCTGATGGGCTACGTCGTGCTCACCTCGAGCTTGACCGGCTTGAGCTATGCCGTCGGACACGAGTCCGCCAAGCGCGAAGCGCTGCAAGAAGAGACGATGCGGCTCGACGACCGGATTGCGGCGCTGCGCTCCGACGACCGGCTTGCCGCACTGGCGGCAAAACTGGGAATGCGCGAACCGCAACAACTTGCCGTGGTTAAACTTGCGCCGTTGCCTGTCGCGCGCGCCAAACCGGCATTCCCCGTGCTGTCGTCGCTGGCCGGTTTCTTCGCGCCCGCCGTAGCCGCTCAACCGTAACGGCGTAGGACGTGCACGAAAGAACCTTCGCTCGCGTCGCACCGATGCGGGCCAGGCTCTTCTTCTACGCTTGCATGGTCGTCGCGCTCTTCTTATCGTGGCGGCTCTTCGACGTGCAGGCGCGTAACGGTGCCGCCTACGCGAAGCGGGCACTGGCGCAGCGCTCCGATACCGTCGAGATCTTCGCGCGGCGCGGCAGCATTCTCGATCGTGCCGGAAACGTATTGGTGCGTTCGTTGCCGTCGGAGAGCATTTACGCCGTACCGCGCGAGGTCGTCGACCCCGATGCGACCGCGGCCAAACTTTCGAAGGTCGTCGGTAAGCTCGACCCGGGGGTCGTCAGCGCATTGCACGACCGGCATTCGTGGTTCGTCTGGATCGCGCGCAAGGTGCCGCACGAAACGGCCACGCGCGTGCGTTCGCTCGGACTGCTCGGAATCGATCTCAAAGAGGAAGACACCGGGTTGCGCGTCGACTCGGCGCAGCGCCTTGCATCGACCGTGCTCGGCTTCGTCGGCACCGATGAGAACGGACTCGACGGCGTCGAGTACGCTTACGACAACCTGCTGCGTGGGCACTCGGGACGCGTAACGCTCGAAGCGGACGAGTTCGGCCGCCCGATTCCATTCGGCCGCGAACAAGTCGTGGCGCCGGCGCAACCGGGCGCCAGCGTTCAGTTAACGATCGATCCCTATCTTCAATTCGTGACCGAGCGTGCGCTAGCCAAGCAAGTCAACGCGTTTCATGCCCTCGACGGCACGGCGATCGTCATGGATCCTTGGACCGGCGAAATACTGGCGATGGCAAATCTGCCGAATTTTGATCCGAATCATTTCTGGAAGTTCGGCACCGAGGCGCGCCGCAATCGCGCCGTGATGGACGCGTATGAGCCGGGCTCGACATACAAGCTGATTACCGCGGCGGCAGCGCTCGAGTCGCACAAGGTAACGCTTGCCTCGCGCTTCCCCGCGCACGACCGGCTCGACGTAGGCGGTCAGACGATTCACAACGCGGAAGACGGATTCATGGCGGGAACGGGCGGCAGCGAAACGCTCGAACAAATCGTGGAGTACTCGCACAACGTCGGCGCGGCGGAAGTCGGCATCTCGATCGGCGCGAAGAGACTCTATGCGATGGAACGTAAAGCCGGATTCGGGGACCCCAGCGGCCTGGGTTTGCCCGGGGAGAATCCCGGCATCGTGCCGCCGCCCTCGCAATGGAGCGGCTCCTCACTGGCCACGATGTCGTTCGGCCAAGGCGTCTCGGTAACGCCGCTGGCGATGGCGCGCTACTATTGTGCGATCGCCAACGGCGGATTGCTCGTTCAGCCGCGTATCGTCAACGCCGTCTACGATCAGCAAGGTAAGCTCATGCAGCGCTACCCCACCAAGGTTACTCGCCGCGTTTTCTCGCGTCAGACCGCGGCCGAATTGAGGCAATTTCTTCGCTCGGTCGTGCTCCACGGAACCGGCGACCCGACGGCTCAGATTCCCGGCTATGCGACGGCCGGCAAAACCGGAACCGCGCAAATGGTCGTCGACGGCGAATACCGGTCGGGGTTTTATGCCGCATCGTTCATCGGAATGGTCCCGTACCCGCGTCCGCGCTACGTCATTTACGTGAAAGTCGAGCGGCCCTTGGGATCGTACTACGGAAGCGTCGTTGCCGCGCCCGCGTTCGCGGAGATCGCGCGCGCAGCGATGCTGCACGCCGGCGTGCTGCCTAGTGCCGCGCGCAATGGAGGCTGAACGGAGGGTCGCGCTGGCGGCCTTATTGCACACTTTGCCTTCGGCGCGCGTCCGGGGCGACACGGAGCGGAGCATTACGGACATCGTGACCGCTTCGGGATCCGTCCAGCCCGGTTCGCTCTTCGTCGCGGTGCGCGGCACGCAGACCGACGGCCATCGCTTTCTCCCCGACGCCGTAGCGCGCGGAGCCGCGGCCGTCGTCGTCGAGCAAACGCAGGCGCCCGCACTCGGCGCTGCCGGCGAAACGGTCACGGTAATCGGCGTGCCCGACACGCGGCTCGCGCTCTCCGCGCTGGCGGCGTCGTTTTACGGCGATCCCTCGCAAACGCTCGACGTTATCGGCGTCACCGGTACCAACGGTAAGACCACGACCACGCGAATGATCGCCGCGATCTGTCGTCAAGCCGGCGTGCCGTGCGGAATCGTCGGAACGGTCGGCGCAGAGTTTTGCGGGCAGCGTTGGCAGCTCGAGAACACCACGCCGCTTCCACCCGAGTTGCACGGGCTTTTGGATGCGATGCGCGCGATGGGTGCGGCAGCGGTAGCGATGGAGGTGAGCTCGCACGCGCTGGCGCTCGATCGCGTTGCCGACGTGCGCTTCAGCATTGCGGCCCTTACCAACGTCACCCGAGACCATCTCGATTTTCACCGCGACGAGGAGAGTTATGCGGCGGCGAAGCGCCGGCTCTTCTCGTCGGCACGGCGCTGCGTGCTCAACGTCGACGATCGCTGGGGCGCTCGATGGGCGCGCGAGCTGGCGGACGAAGGCCGTGCGACGATCACCTACGGCCGGAGCGATGCGACGTTGGTTCCGGCCCGCGTCGAGGTTTCGATGGAGGGAAGCAGCTTCGCCGTTGACGGTCAGCCGTACGTGCTGCATTTGCCGGGGCGCTTCAACGTTCATAACGCACTGGCGGCAATCGGCGTCGCGCGTTTCCTTGGCGTCGACGATGCGACTTCGGCACGCGGCCTGGCCGAAATGGGCGGCGTGCCCGGCCGCATGGAGCGGCAGCGCGCTCGCGGCATCGACGTGATCGTCGACTACGCGCACACCCCCGATGCGCTCGAGCATGCTTTGCGGGCGTTACGTGAAACCGCGGGGGGATCGCTGGCCGTCGTGTTCGGATGCGGCGGAGATCGCGATCGTGGCAAGCGTCCGCAAATGGGTGCGGTCGCTGCCGAACTGGCCGACCGCGTCTATCTCACCAGCGATAATCCGCGCAGTGAAGATCCACGCACAATCGTCGACGCGATTGCAACCGGCATCGGCACGCGGGAGCACATCGTCGAGCTCGACCGGCGGCTGGCCATCGAGCGTGCGATTAGCGAAGCGAGCCCGGGCGACGTCGTATTGGTAGCCGGAAAGGGCCACGAGGCATGCCAGATCGTTGGGGATCGGGTTCTGCCGTTTGACGACGCCGCCATCGTGCGTGAGGCGCTCGCGCGCCGATGAGAGTCTCGCTTGCGGCCGCGGTTGCAGCAACCGGCGCGACGCTCGTCGACGCCGCGGGAGCGCCGCATATGCTGCGCGTGAGCACCGACACGCGAACGATCGAGCCGGGCGATACCTTTTTGGCACTTCGCGGCGAGCGCTTCGACGGTCATGCCTTTGCCGCCGAAGCGGTGGCGCGCGGCGCGTCGCTACTGATTCTGGAACGCGCGGATGCGCGAGTCGAAGGCGTCGCGACGATGGTCGTCACCGATTCGCTCGAGGCCTACATGGCGCTCGGCGCGCTGGCGCGCGAAAGTTTCGAAGGCCGCGTCGTCGCCATTACCGGCAGCGCGGGAAAAACAACCACCAAGGCATTTTTAGTCCAGTTGCTGGCGGCGCACTACGGCGATCGTGTTGCCGCACCGCCGGCTAACGAGAACAACGAGATCGGCGTGACCAAACTGATGCTGAGTCTCTCCCCCGAAACGCACGACATTGCCGTCGTCGAGATGGGGGCGCGACGCAGCGGCGACATCGCCGCCTTGGTCGAGGTCGTGCGCCCCGAAATCGGCATCTTGACCAACGTCGGCGAGGCGCACCTCGAGATCATGGGCTCGCGCGAACGGCTCGAAGAGACGAAATGGGCGCTCTTCTCGCGAGGAGCGCGCGCCATTCTCAATAGCCGGGACGAGGTCAGCCGGCGCCGCGCGCCATCGTTATCGCAACCGCCGGATTGGTTCGCCGCGTTCGACGAAATCGCGCCGCCCGCGCAAGACGCCGCGTTGCGTCCATACGCGGCCGTTCTCGGCGGGGCTCGCGTCCTGTATCGCCGCGCTCGCGGCGAGATCGAACGCGAGGTCCCGGTGCGAGTTCCCGGCCTTCACAATCGTGCCAATCTTGCCGCCGCGGTCGCCGGTGCCGAGCGCCTGGACGTGCCGTTCGATGCCGTCGTCAATGCCATTCCGGACGTCGAACTGCCGCCGGGACGCTACCAAAGCATGGTCGTGAACGGCTTGCGCGTTATCTACGACGCCTACAATGCCAACGCTAGTGGAATGGTCGCCGCGCTCGATGCCTTCGCGGGCGAAAAGGGTACGCGTCGCATCGCGGTATTGGCGAGCATGGCCGAACTCGGCGAGGAGTCGCAGGTCCTCCACGAGCGCGTCGGCGGGCACGCCGCGGGCCGGGTTGACGTGTTGCTGGTCGCCGGCGACTTTGCCGCCGCACTGGCGTTGGGCGCTCGCGGCGCTGGATTCGACCCCGCGTCCATCGTCGCGGTAGAGAGCAATGCTGCGGCGACGCGCTGGCTACGCGAACACGCGCGCGCTGACGACGTCGTGCTGCTCAAGGGTTCGCGCAAATACCAATTGGAAGAGATCGTCGAGGACCTGCGCGGATGAGTTCGCCTAAAAGTCTCCTCGTCACCAACGCCGAGATGCCGGCCGGGTTGACCGCAATTCCATTGCGCACGCGGCTTATTCGGCCGGGCGACGACCTGATCGCACTGACCGAGCGGGCCGTCGCGGGCATCGCGCGTCCCGGCGACGTCGTCGCGGTCGCCGAGAGCGCCGTCGCCATCGCTCAAGGCGAGCTGCTGGCGGCCGAGTACGTTCGCCCGTCGCGATTGGCCTACGCCATCGCCAGGCGCGCCGATCCGATGGCGACGATCAGCCAGCCGGAATCGATTCAGCTGGTCATCGATCGCGCCGGGGCATGGAAAGTCGGGACGGCGACGTTCCTGCAAGCAGTCGGCCGCGTTTTCGGCAAGCGTGGTCTCTTCTACGAGATCATGGGCGAGGCGGTTGCGGCCTTCGACGGATATACCGGAACGATGCCGCCCTACGAGCGTGCCATCGTCTTTGCACCGCGCGATCCCGACGGGTTCGCCGCCGCGCTGCGCGATCGTATCGGCGTCGAGAGTGCCGTCGTGGATGCCAACGACCTCAAGCGCGCCAAAGTCTTGGGCGCTTCGCCGTCCGTGAATCGCGCCGCTCTCGAGAAGGCGCTGGTCGAGAATCCCCACGGCAACAGCGACGAGCAAACGCCGCTGGTCGTCTTGAAATGGCGCGGCACCGGACCAAATCCGCTCCTGGAGACGGGCGCCGCGTGATATCGTTTGCGCCAATGGGCTTCTGGCTGCTCTTCGGTTTCGTGGTGGCCACGATCTCCGCGCTGCTGCTACTGGTCGTGTTAGGGCGCCTCGATCTTCGCGCTCACGCCTACGAGGACGCGCCGGCTACGCATCGGCAAAAGACCGGCACGCCGACAATGGGCGGGATTGCCTTCGTTGCTGCCTTGCTCGCCACGCTGGCGGCCGTTCGACCGCCGTTGCTGTGGCAGCTCGTGCTGCTCGTCGTGCTTGCCGCCGCCGTCGGCGCCGTCGACGACATCTTGGGAGTTCGGAGCGGCAAGAATCGCGGATTGCGCGCGCGCACGAAGTTTCTCGCAACGGCACTTGCGGGCGTGATTTTCCTGCGCGTGATCGGCGAATCACCGGCACTGATTGCGAGGGACGTGCTCTTTCACACTGGAAGCTTATGGCTTGCGGTGCCGCATTGGCTTTGGCTAGTCTTGGGAATCGTCGCGATAACCGGGACGATTCACGCGGTCAATCTTACCGACGGCCTCGACGGTTTGGCGGCGGGGACGATGATTCCACCCCTCGTCGCGTTTGCGTTCATCGGCTGGAGCCTCCATCTGCCTGCCGCGTGGATCGCGGCTTGCGCCGGCGCCGGCGCGTGTCTGGGATTTTTGATCTTCAACCGGCATCCGGCCAAGCTGTTCATGGGAGACACCGGTTCGCTGGCCTTGGGCGCGCTGCTCGCTGGAACGGCGATCCTCACCGGAGAGATGCTGCTGCTCATCATCGTCGGCGGCGTCTTCGTTGCCGAAGCGCTATCGGTGATGCTGCAAGTCGGCTACTTCAAGTCGACGGGCGGTAAGCGCATCTTGCGCATGAGTCCGCTGCACCATCACTTCGAGTTGGGAGGATGGCCGGAGACCAAGGTTACGCTGCGCTTCTGGATTGCATCGCTGATCTGCTCGCTGCTCGGCTGGGCGATCGTTCGATGAGCGAGATGTTCGCGTTCGGTCCGCAATCCGGCGTGCTCGTTATCGGCCTGGGGCGCAGCGGTCTGGCCAGCCTGGAAGTGCTGCGCGACTACGGCGTGCAGCTCTATGCGACCGACGACCATCCGGAAAAGATCGCCGCGGCAATAGCCGCCGCGCAAGATTTCGGCGCGCGTTTCGTCGCGCCCGACGAGATCGACTCGATCGTCCCGGCCTTGACCTGCGCCGTGCTATCCCCGGGCGTGCCGCCGACCTCGCCGGTAGTGCGGCGGGTTCACGCGTTCGACCTGCCCGTAATCGGTGAGATCGAGCTGGCCTACCGGCTGTGCAAGGCGCCGATCGTTGCCGTCACCGGAACCAAGGGAAAATCGACAACGACGGCGCTGATCGGTCATCTTTTACGGGGTTGCGGCCTTGCGGTTCGCGTCGGGGGAAATATCGGCAACCCGCTGATCAAAGAGGTGCGCGACATGGATGCCGGCGGCTGGATCGTCGCCGAGGTTTCGTCGTTTCAGCTCGAGACGATTCGATCGTTCAAGCCGCGGGTCGCCGTACTGCTCAACATCGTGCCGGACCATCTCGACCGGTATCATTCGATGGAGGAGTACGGCGAAGCCAAGTATCGCATCTTCGCCAACCAGTCGATGAGCGATTGGTTCGTCGGCAACCTCGACGATCCGCGCATCCGCTCGCTGCACTGGCAGCGCGGCACCCGCGTTCAGGCGAGACAGCTCTGGTACTCGCTGAACCACCGCGAACACGCAACGATGCACGTTCGCGACGCCCGTCTGATCTACGCCCCGGTCTCGGGCGATCCACGCCCCGTCGCCATCATGTCGCGCAACGACATTCCGCTGCCGGGCGACCATAACGTGCAGAACGCGATGGCGGCGGTGCTGGCAGGCATTGCGGTCGGATGCGACGTCGCCGCCCTACGCGAAGCGATGCGCACCTTCCGCCCGATGCCGCACCGTCTCGAGAGCGTCGCCGAGATCGAGGGCGTGCTCTACGTCGACGACTCCAAGGCGACCAACCCCGCTTCGGTCATCGCCGCGCTGCGCAGCTTCGATCGACCGATCGTGTTGATCGCCGGCGGACGTTCCAAACGCAGTACGTTCCGTGCGATGGGCGCGGCCATGCGCCGGCGAGTGAAAGCTTTGGTTGCGATCGGCGAAGCGGGGCCGGAGATCGCGCGTGCCGCGCCCGACGTTGAGTCGGTCGAAGCGTACTCGATGGAAGAGGCGGTTCACCGCGCGCGCAGCATCGCTTCGCCCGGCGACGTCGTCCTGCTCTCACCGGGATGCGCCTCGTTCGATATGTTTGCCTCGGCCGAAGAACGCGGCCAACGATTCGCCGCGGTGCTGGCGGAACTCGCGGAGCCGGCCGGTGCGTAACGCAACGCTGCTGGGCTCGCCGCAAGAGCGAGCCCGGACGACGCCTCGGTCGTACGTATCGGCGCCGCTGGACGTACCGCTCTTTACCGCCGTCGCGGCGCTCGTCGGCATCGGTCTGGTAATGGTTTTCTCCGCTTCAAGCGCGACCGCGTACGCGCAGCACGGCGACATCGCCTATTACTTGAAGCGTCAGCTCGTTTGGCTGGCGATCGGCTTGGCCGGTGCGTACGCCCTCTACCGGCTCGACTACCGGAGGCTACGCGGGATCGCGCCGTACTTGCTCGTCGCCGCCGTCGTCGGACTCTTGCTCGTCTTCGTGCCGCACGTCGGACTCGGCGTAAACGGCGGGCGGCGCTGGATCGGCACGGGCGGACTGAGCCTGCAGCCGTCGGAGTTTGCCAAGCTCGCGCTGGTAATCTATCTTTCCGCGGTACTCTCCACGCGCGGCGACCGCATCACATCGCTTACGCGCGGACTCGTTCCGCTCTGCGTGCCGGTGGCGATTATGGCCGTGCTCGTGCTCAAAGAGCCCGACATGGGGACGGCCAGCCTGCTGATCTTTGTGGCCTTCGCGCTCTTCTTTGCCGCCGGCGCGCGTGTGGTTCATTTGGTCGCCGTCGTTGTGGCGACGCTGCCGTTTGCCGCGCTGACCGTCTTCGCCAGCCCATACCGGCGGGCGCGCGTCTTTGCCTTTGTCGACCCGTGGCGCGACCCGCTCAATACGGGTTTTCACATCGTGCAGTCGCTGCTCGCGCTGGGCAGCGGGGGCCTCTTCGGCGTCGGTCTCGGCGCGTCGCGAGCGAAGTTCTTCTATCTCCCCGAGCAATATACCGATTTCATCTTCTCGGTGCTGGGCGAAGAGCTGGGACTCATCGGTACGCTCGTCGTCATCGCGCTCTTCGTGACGCTGGCCTATCGATCGGTCCGGATTGCGCTCGTCGCACCGGATCGCTTCGGTTTCTTTCTGGCCATCGGCTGCGCCGCCATGATTACCATACAGGCGTTCGTTAATATCGGCGTCGTGTCGTCGTCGTGGCCGGTAACCGGCGTACCGCTTCCATTCATCTCTTTCGGCGGGAGCTCGCTCGTCGTCAACTTGCTCGCCGTCGCCATTATTGCCAACGTAGGACGCCATCGCCGGGTCGGCGGGCGTACGTGACCGTCGTCTTCGCCGGGGGCGGCACCGGCGGACACCTCTACCCGGCTATCGCGATCGCCGACGCGCTGCGCCGGCGCGCGGCCAAGATAACATTCATCGGTACGGCCGACCGGCTCGAGACGCGCATCGTGCCGCAGGCCGGTTATGATCTGCACACGATTGCGGCGCACGCCCTGCCGCGCCGGTTCTCGTTGGAATTCTTTCACACGTTCGCGGCCAACGTCGCGGGCACGCTGCAGAGCCTCAAGTTGCTCGGGCGCGAGCGGCCGGATCTCGTCGTTGCTACCGGCGGCTACGTCAGCTTCCCGGTTGCGCTGGCGGCGCGCATCCTGCGCATGACGCGCCGGTCGCCGGCGATCGTTCTGCTCGAACCCAACGCCGCGCCGGGTTTGACGAACCGGCTTCTTGGGCCGATCGTCGACGAAGTCTGGAGCGCGCAGACGACCGGCGTGCCGATCCGGGCGTCGCTCACGCAACTTCCGTCGCGCGAGGCCGCGGCGGCGCGGCTCGGTCTTTCGCCGGCGTTGCAAACGCTGGTCGTAATGGGCGGCAGCCAAGGTGCGCGGCGCATCAACGATTCGGTGATCGATCTGGTGCGCGCCGGCGCGTTACCCGAAGGCTGGCAGCTTCTTCACCTTACCGGCGAGGGCGAGTACGAGCGCGTGCGCGAAGCGGCGCGCGCGATTTCCGGCACGCGGTATGTCGCACATCCTTATTTGGACGATATGGCCGGCGCGTACGCCGTCGCAGACCTTCTGCTCACGCGAGCCGGCGCCTCGACGCTTGCCGAATTGGCGGCGTTGGGGAAGCCTGCAATTCTGGTTCCGTATCCGCATGCAGCCGCAGGGCATCAAGCCATCAACGCGGCCGGCATCGAGGCCCGCGGCGCAGCCGTCGTCATGACCGATCGGCAGCTGCAAGACGGCGCACTGCCGGCGCTGGTGGCTCAGACGCTCGAGCCGTCGCGCCTCGAGGCGATGACGCAGGCCGCACAGGCTTCGCGAAGCGGCGATGCGGTGGCGGCGATCCTAGCGCGGATAGATCGCTTGGTCTCTAGAAACAGCGAGCGGTGAACTACCACCTCGTCGGCGTCGGCGGAATCGGCATGAGCGCGATCGCGCGAATCTTGCTGGCCCGCAACGAGACCGTCTCCGGCTCGGACATCGCCGAAACGGCGCTCGTCCGGCAGCTGCGCGACGAGGGCGTGCACGTTTACGTCGGACATCGCGCGGAGAACGTCCGCGACGCGAAGACGGTCGTGGTCAGCTCGGCCATCGACCGCCGCAACCCTGAGTACGTTGCAGCGTTGCGCGGCGGGATTACCGTGCTGCGCCGCGGCGAGATGCTGGCGCGTCTCTTGGACGGCCGTCGCGGTATCGCCGTCTGCGGAACGCACGGAAAGACGACGACGACGGCGATGGTGCACGCCGCCTTACGCGCGGGCGGCATCGACGCGGGCCTGGTTCTCGGCGGCATCGATCTCACGCTGCAAAGCAACGCCCACGAAGGAAGCGCACCGTGGTTCGTTACCGAGGCGGACGAGTCGGACGGCTCCTTCGCCTTGCTCGAACCGGTGATGGCGATCGTCACGAACCTCGAAAACGATCACCTTACGAGCGACGACGAGCTTCCCGCGCTGGCGCGCGCGTTCGGAGAGTTTCTCGGCAAACTTCCCGAGGACGGTTACGCACTCATCGGCATCGACAATCCACTCTCCGCATCGCTGACCGGACACGAGCTCGCAGCCGCGGTCGAAACGTTTGGTTTGGACGGGCGTGCCTCGCTGCGCGCGGTAGATATTACGTACGCAGGCATCGGTTCGAGTTTCGACGTCTATTCGGCCGACCGCAATCTCGGACGAATCGAGCTGCGCGTTCCCGGTGCGATGAACGTCGCGAATGCGCTGGGCGCGATCGGTATCGCGCATCGCCTGGGCTGTTCTTTCGCCGCCATCGCCGGAGCCCTGGGCGCTTTTCGCGGCGTTCGCCGCCGCTTCGACGTGCTCGCTTCCAGCGAGCGCGCCACCGTGGTCGACGATTACGCGCACCATCCTACGGCGGTGCGTGCCACGATCGCCGCCGCCCGGCGTTTTCATCACGGCCCGCTCGTGGTAGCGTTTCAGCCGCATCGCTTTACGCGCACGGCCTTTCTGGCCCGCGATTTTGCCGATGCGTTGCGCGGCGCCGACCGCGTTTATCTGGCGCCGGTCTACGCGGCCTCCGAGCCGGCGATTCCCGGCGTGAGCGAACGCTCCATCGGCGAGCCGCTGGCTGCGGCCGGCGCGGACGTGCGTTACGTCGAGCGAGTCGATGATTTGGAAGGCAAGCTCATGAGCGAGTTGCCGCAAGGGGCGATGCTCCTGATGCTCGGTGCCGGCGACATCACCGACGTCGCTGCGCGGCTGGCCGGGCGGCTCGACGAAATGTCCGCCGCGGCAACGGTGCGCGCGTGAGCGTCACCACCGCCGCCGCGCTGCAAAGTCTGCTCGAGCCACGCGACGTCGAGTCGCTGCGCGCCGATTTCGGCGAACAGGTTCGTTTTGGTGAATCGCTCGCGCCGTACACGTCGTGGAAGATTGGAGGGCCGGCCGACGCGTTGGTCACCATTTCCGACGAAGCGCAGCTCGCCAAGCTGTTGCGTTTCTGCCTCCGTCGCCGGATGGCGTGGTGGATTATCGGCGGCGGAAGCAACGTGCTCGTGGGCGACGGCGGCGTGCGCGGAATCGTCGTGCGTTTGACCGGCGACTTCGCGGCGGCTCACGTCAGCGTCGAAGCCGATGCGGTCTTGGTGGAAGCGGGCGGATCGGCCGCGATGGCGCTGGTAACGGCCAAGGCGGCATCGGCCGGCGCCGTGGGAATCGGCTCGTTGGCCGGGATCCCCGGAACCGTCGGCGGCTCGCTGCGCATGAATGCCGGAACCGATCGCGAGATGGGCGAGTTCGTGCGTCAGGTCT
Source organism: uncultured bacterium (assembly GCA_964568035.1). Taxonomy (GTDB): domain Bacteria; phylum Vulcanimicrobiota; class Vulcanimicrobiia; order Vulcanimicrobiales; family Vulcanimicrobiaceae; genus Cybelea. The sequence goes on along the minus strand of CAZMPP010000031.1, from coordinate 3,178 downwards.
GGGTCCAATCGCCGAGCCGGCCCGAGCCGCATGCCGTAGACGTGCGCTACCTTTACCGCCACTCGACGCTCGCTCGAGACGTCGTGGTCTCCAAGGTGAGCCTGGCGTTCGCACGATCCAGCGCGCGCACCGTTCGAGACGAAATGCAGTCGCGGCTGGTCAGACGGAAGAACACACAGCCGATCGCGCTCCCCAACGCCGGCTCGTGCTTCCGCAATCCGCCCGGCGACAAAGCCGCGCGGTTGATCGAAAGCGTCGGGGCCAAGGGATGGCGCGAAGGCCAGGCAGAAGTCTCGCCGCTCCACGCCAACTTCATCAACAACCTGGGCGGCGCGACGGCAAAGGATGTTGCCACGCTGCTCGCGCGAGTACGTCGTGCGGTGTCCGACCGCTGCGGCGTCGAGCTGCAACTCGAAGTTCACTTAGTCGGAGTCTTCGTCGATGCAACGTAACGCCGGAAGCCGGGGAATCGTCGCCGTCGTGATGGGCGGTAACAGCCTCGAGCGCGAGATCTCAATCAAAACGGGCTCCGAAGTGATGCGCGCGCTACAGTCGTTGGGATACGATGCGCGATCGCTCGACTACGACGAGCGCTTTCTCGACGCGCTTCGTCAGATCAAACCCGACGTCGTCTTCATCGCCCTGCACGGGCCCGGCGGCGAGGACGGCCACGTTCAAGCGCTGCTCGAGTATCTGGAGATTCCCTACACCGGCAGCGGATTGGAAGCGGCCGCGCTTTCCATGGATAAGCATTTGACCAAGAAGCTGCTCGCGGCCGAGGGTCTGCCGACGCCGGTTTGGGATCTCTTCGATCTTACCGGAGGGACGCTGCCGCTGCTTCCCGGATCGCTCGATCTTCCGCTGGTAGTCAAGCCGCGCTTCGAGGGTTCGTCGGCCGGAATCGCCATCGTTCACACGCACGAGGAGTGGACGAGCGCCATGCTGGAGGCTTCCAAATCGTATGGCCAGGTTTTGGCTGAAGAATACGTCGAGGGTCGCGAATTTACGTGTGCGGTGCTTGGCGAAGAAGCGCTACCGATTATCGAGATCGTCGCCAATCGCGACGGCTTCTATAGTTACGGTGCCAAGTACGAGCCGGGCGGCAGCACGCACCTTGTTCCGGCGCCGATCGACGAAGGTTTAAGCGCGCGCCTGCAAATGCTCGGCCTCTCGGCGCACCGGCTGCTGGGCTTGCGCGATTACTCGCGCAGCGACTTCATCGTCACGCGCGACAACCGGCCGTACTTGCTGGAGATCAACGCACTTCCAGGCTTGACGCCGGTAAGTCTGGTACCCGACGCGTGCGCTTCGATCGGCATTGGATTCGAAGCACTCATCGAGCGTCTCGTCGGGTACGCGCGCGCACGGGCCGAGATGCGCGACGCGGTCGCGTAGATCTTTAATCCTTCGGAAACATTGCGCGATCGTCGGCCACGAGCAGGTCGATGCGCGGCGTTTCGGGCGGTAGGCTCGGGGCCAGCGGGTAGCGCGCGATAAACTCGGGCTCGTTTAAGCGCTCGGCGACTTTGAGCGCTTCCAGCTTCCGATTGAACTCGGCGTAGGTCGCCGGATCGGAGTGTTCGCGAATCCATTTCGCGACCGCTTCGTCGTCGGTCGCGGTGGCGATCGCGGCGCGCAAGGCGGCTTCGCCAATTCCGATTCTCTCCAGCATCCGCGAACTAAAGCCCGTAATCTGATACTCGCCCAGATTTCCGCCGGGCAGCGTAGCCCGAAGCTTGTCCACGGTTCGGGCGGCCATCAGTAAATTCAGACCGGGCAGGAGGTCACGTGGGCCACGCGGGGGTTCTTGGGTAAGATCGAGAGGCTTCATCGGGCCGCCTTTTCAACCAGGCGCTCCGCAAAGGCCTTTGTGGCGGCTGGAGGAGTCGAACCTTCACCGCCGTCGAAAGGTCGGGGGCTTATACTCACCGTTTATGGAGGGAACCCTTGCCTACCGTTGTCGATCGTGGTCTCGAGGGCGTCGTCGTCGGATCCACGGAACTCAGTAATGTCGAAGGAGCGATCGGGCGCCTATCCTACCGCGGCTACGACATCGACGACCTCGCGCCGAATGCGACGTTCGAGGAAATCGTCCACCTTTTGCTCTACGGCACGCTGCCGAACCGTCACCAGCTCGAAACGCTCAAGCGCGAGATCGGCGCCGGGCGTTCGCTGCCCGAGCCGCTGGTCAATGCCATGCAGAATTTTCCCAAGACGGCCTGGCCGATGGAAGTTCTACGCACTATCGTCAGCGGTCTCGGCCTCTTCTCGCCGGTCAACGCCCAGGGCGAACATCTCTCCGACGTCCACACTGCGATCGAGCTCATCGCCAAAATGCCGACGATCGTCGCCGCGTGGGATCGCATCCGCCGCGGACTCGACCCCATCGACCCGCGCGCCGATCTCTCGCAGGCCGGCAACTTCATCTATATGCGCACCGGGAAGCTGCCGCACGCGATCGAGGAGGACGCGCTCGACACCTACTTCGTGCTTCTGGCCGATCACTCGTTCAACGCGTCGACCTTCGCCGCGCGAGTCGCGGCCTCGACGCGGGCCGACATCTACGCTTCGATTACCGCGGCGCTGGCAACGTTGCAAGGCGATCTGCACGGCGGTGCTGCGACGGCCGCCTTCGCGACGTTCGGTCAGGTAAAATCCCCCGAGAATGCCGAGCCGTACGTGCGCAACATCCTCGATAGCGGAAAGCGCATCATGGGCATGGGACACCGCGAGTACAAAGTGCGCGATCCGCGCGCGCGTCATCTCGAAGAAATGGCGCAAGAACTCTCGGTGCACGTCGGCGGCGGCGAACGCTGGTATGAGACCGCACGCGCGGTTGAAGATGCAAGCCGCAAAGTGCTGCAAGAGAAGAAACCCGGCAATACGATCTACGCCAACGTCGATTTCTATACGGCGCCAGTGCTGGCCGATCTCGGGATCCCCGGCGACGAGTTCACCTGTCTCTTCGCCTGCGGCCGCATTGCCGGATGGACGGCGCACGTGCTCGAGCAGATGGCGGACAACCGGCTTATTCGCCCGCAAGCCGCTTATGACGGCCCGCCGGCAGGCCCGTACGTGCCGATCGAGCAGCGATCGGCGAACGGCCACCGCGGCTAGAGTAGAGCGCGCGATGCTCGTCGTGCCGGCGATCGACCTACGCGGCGGCAAATGCGTGCGC
>CAZMPP010000030.1:0-15907 GCA_964568035.1 uncultured bacterium | reverse complement strand
GTGGGGCGAGAAGAGCGACGACGAAGCTGTAGCGCTGCTGCAAGAGGCGCACGATCTGGGCATCACTCTCTTCGATGCCGCCGACACATACGGCAACGGCCGCAGTGAAGAGCAGCTGGCCAAAGCCTTCGGCGACCGCCGTGAGCGCGTCGTTTACGCGACCAAGTTCGGATACGACTTCTCCGATAGCGGGCAGGCCCATCGCGGTCAGTCGGAGCTGCCGCAGGATTTTTCGCCCGCCTTCGTGCGCGCCGCGCTCGAAGCGTCGCTGCGGCGGCTCGGGACCGACTACGCCGACATTTACCAAATGCACAATGCTCGCATGGCGCAGGTTGACGACGATGCGCTCTGGGAATTGCTCGAATCGTTCAAGAGCGAAGGCAAAATCCGCATGTACGGCGTCGCACTCGGTCCGGCGATCGGGTGGCTCTACGAAGGCGTCGAAGCCGTGCGCCGGCGCAACGTGCCGTCGCTGCAAATTATTTGGAATGCGCTCGAACAATATCCCGGCAACGAGCAAATCCAAGCTGCCTACGACGCACAGGCGGACACCGGCTATATGATTCGCGTTCCCCACTCGAGCGGTTTGCTCGAAGGACATTACACGGCGGAGACCACGTTCCCGAAGAACGATCATCGCCGGCACCGTCCGCGCGAATGGCTGATTAACGGCGTGCAAAAGATCGAGCAGCTGCGCTTCTTGGAGCGCCCCGGACGCACCCTCGGCCAAGCCTCGATTCAATGGCTGCTCGCCGAGCCGCGCGTTATGACCGTACTGCCGAACATCTACGATCGCGAACAGCTCGCCGAGTTTGCCACCGCCCCCGACGCACCGCAGCTAGAGCCGGCCGAGCTGGAGCACGTCGACGAACTCTACCGCGGCAACTTCGGCATCGAGGAGCCGCCGATGGCGTTCAAAGGCACGATGAATCCGCCGGCCCAGTCGATGGCCGGTACGCCTTCGTGAGCGCGTTATGAGAGCCGAGCACGTCATCACACCGCTGGCGCCGCAACCCATCGGCCCGTACAGCCAAGCCGTTCAGTTCGGCAACGAGCTCTACTGCAGCGGCCAGATTCCGCTCGATCCCGAGACCGGCGAGATCGTCGGCGGCGACGTCACCGCGCAGACCGAGCGCGTGATCGAAAATATCGGCGCGGTCCTCTGCGCCGCCGGCTACGAGTTCGTGGACGTCGTCAAAACGACGATCTATCTCGTCGATATGGCGGACTTTCCCGCCGTCAACGCGGTCTACGAACGCTATTTTAACGCGAACAAACCGGCGCGCTCGACGGTTGCGGTTGCCGCTCTACCGCGCGGCGCCCGAATCGAAATCGACTGCATAGCCCGCACCTAACGTCATCCTGAGGTTACTGTGGTGCGGGAGCGGCCGATTGCGTCAGACGCGCCGATTCTTCTTTAGCAATTGCGGCCACGTCGGGATCGAGCGAGGTTTCTGCGGCCTTGAGTTGCGCTAGGGCGAGCGCTTTTTGCCCCTGCGCCGCGTAGGCACGTGCGAGGAGGTAGCGGACGCGTCCGTCGTACGGTGCGGCGGCGACGCCCTTAATGAGCGCGGCCTGCGCGAGTGGATAGAGGCCGTTGTGCTCGTAGTCGATTCCCAGATTCACGTATGACTCGGGGACGTACGGATTAACCGAGATCGCTTGCACGTAATAGCTGACCGCACGCTTCCAGTCGCCGTGCAGATCGGCGAGGTAGCCGAAGTTGACGATCGCTTCGGGGCGCTCCGGCTCGAGGTTGTGGGCGCGCTTGAAGGCATCCGTCGCCTCGCTGTAGCGTTCGAACTGAATCTTGGCGACGCCGACGTTGTCGTAGCAGGCGTAGTTACCGGGATCGATGTTGAGGCAGTTCTCAAGATACCCCAGCGCCGCCACCGGTTGATGCAAATCGAGATAAGCCATCCCAACGCCGTTGAGCGCGGCGATCGACCGCGGATCGCTATCGAGCGAGCGCCGGAAGTAGATGATCGCTTGGGTAGGATGATGGAGCGTTTCGTAAACCTCGGCGAGCTCTTCCTGATAGTCGGCGACGTTGGGGTTCTCGGCGGCCGCGCGCTCCATCTGCTGCTGGTATTGCGGCAGATCACCCTTGCGCAAATGCATCAGCACGAGGTCCCGAATCGAATCGGTGCCAGGCAGCGCGCTTTGGAACTGCACGATCGCGTCATCGACACGATTCTGCGTGGCATAGACGACGCCGAGACGATTGTGCGTCTCCTTATCGTGGGGATCGCGCGCCAAAAGCTGCTCGTACACGGCTTGGGCGCGGTCGAAGCGTCCCTGCCGGTAGTAAAGGTCGCCGAGAAAACGGGCCGCCTCGGTGCCGTTGGGATGCGACGAGACGAACTCCGACAGGTACGTTACCGCTTCGTCCAGTTGACCGGCGGCGATCAGCTGCCGCGCGTAAGAAATCGCAGCGCGCTGGTCGGCGACCTCGTGCGCCTCAGGCGGAATAAAGACGTTGTAATCGTTGGGTCCCGCTGCTGCCGGCGCGGCCAGGCTCGGCCCCGCCATCAGTCCCAGGAACGCCAGAGTCGAGAGAACGCGTCGCATCATCGCTCCTTACCTCAGCACCACTATAGCGCACCGTATGCCGGGAGCGTGACGGCGAACCGAGCGCTAACGGACGAGCGGCAATATATTGCTGGGCGTCAGGGGGTAGAAGGCCATGACCACCACCGCCACCGCACAGAGCGCAGCGCTGGCCCAGGCCAGCGGCACGTATGGCCGGACCTCGTGCCCCGCCGGGGCCTCTTCCCGCGAGTACATGACCCGGACCACCTTGGCGTAGGCGTAGAGCGAGATGGCGGTGCCAATAATCAGCAGCGCCCCCAGCCAGATGTAGCCGTTCGCCGCACTCGACGCCAGAATAAGGATCTTTCCGAGGAAACCGGCGGTCGGCGGCAGCCCGGCCAGAGCGAGCAGGAACACGGTCATTCCGGCCGCCAGCCAAGGACGGCGATAGGCCAAGCCGCGGTAGGTGCGCATTTCGGCGCCTTCCTCACCCTCGCCCGAGATCGCCGACGCTACGGCAAAAGCGCCAAGGTTCATCAGCGCGTAGGCGGTTAGGTAGTAGAGGGCGTAGCGCAACCCGAGCGGCGTGCTTCCCGCGAGAGCCACCAGGATATAGCCGACTTGTGCGATTCCCGAATAGCCGAGCAGACGTTTGAGATTGGTTTGCGCCAGCATGCCGACGTTTCCGGCGACCATTGAAATTCCGACGACGATCCACACCGGTATCAACAAGCGATCCCCCACACCGAGCGGTAATGCCGCATAGATAAAGCGGGCGAAGACCGCCAGCGTCGCGGCCTTAGTGGCGACGCTCATGAAGGCCGTGACCGGGAGCGGCGCGCCTTCGAAAACGTCGGGTGTCCAGCTATGGAACGGAACCATGCTCAGCTTGAAGAGCAGCCCGACCATGAGCATGCCGGCGCCCATCCAGTAGATCGGATTGTAAATAAGCATCGGCGTGACCAAATCCGCAAGTCTGACGCTGCCGGTCGCGCCGAAGAGCAGCGCCATGCCGAAGAGCAAGAACCCGGTCGCGGTCGAGCTCAAGATCAAATACTTGAGCGCCGATTCGCGAGCCGTGCGACGATCGGCAGCGGCACAGAGTGCGTAGAGTCCGAGCGAGAGCAGCTCGAGACCGAGGAAGATCATCATGAGGTTAGCCGCGCCGGCCATAAGCATCGCTCCGCACGCGCTCCACAACATGATCGCGATGGTGCCGGCGACGCGTTGCGCCGCGCCACTGTTGGCGTACAAGATCACCGACCCGGCCGCGGCGAGCAGCACGATCTCCTCAAAAACGGTGGTAAAGCCTCCGGTCATGAAGCCGCCGAAGAACGCGTCGTGATTATGACCGAACTGCTTGGCGGCCAACGTTGCCGACACGCCGAGCCCGATCAGTGCAATCACGATCGAAACGTAACGTCCGCGTTCACCTGAGACGAAAAAGTCAGCGAGCAGTACGAGCAGTGCGGCAACCGCAACGACGCTCACCGGCACGATCGCGGCCCAGTCGGCGTGCGTAAACGGCATCGTCATGGCGTACGCGAGCTCGTCGTGACCACCGGGGCGGCGTGCGCTCCGAGCAACGGCGCGGGATAAACGCCGACGGCGACCAATGCCGCAAGCAGCGGCGCGACGGCGAGGGCCTCGCGCCAACTCAAATCCGGTCGCACTGGAACGTCGTCGTCCGGCGGCCCGTTCATGATGTCCTGATAGAGCCGCAACATATAGGCCGACGCGGCGACGATGGCGATCAAGGCCACGATCACCGCCCAGACGTAACCGGCCTGATAGACACCGATCAAAATGATCAACTCGCCGGCGAAGCCCGCCAAGCCGGGAAGTCCTAGCGCCGCCAGTGCGGCCACGCAGAGCGCGCCCGCCAACCGCGGATTTCGCCAACCCAGACCGCCGAGGCGCGAAAGAGATCGGGTATCCTCGCGTTCCTCGACATAGCCGAGCACGATGAAGAGCGCCGCCGAAAAGAGACCGTGCGCGACGATGTAGACCAGCGCGCCTTTTAGTGCCAGCGGATTCCCCGATGCGACGGCTATGACGATCAACCCGAGGTGCGACAGCGACGAGTACGCAACCACGCGTTTCGCATCGTTCTGCACCAGCGCAACGACTGCGCCGTAAACAAGGGAGATCGCACCCAGAATTATCAGCGGCAGAGCAAAAGCGTGCACGTAGGCGGGCAGCAGCGCCAGCGCAATGGCGATAAATCCATAGAGGCCGGCCTTGGACTGCACCGCCGAAACGACCGAGACCATCGGTGACGGTAAGCCGCTATAGGTCGGCGGCATCCACGTGTGCAGCGGCCATACCGGCGTCTTAACCAAGAACGCGAACGCAAAGCCCGCGTAGATCCATTCGGCCCAGCCGCCGGCAAACGGCGCCGCGCTGCGGCCGATGACGTCGGTCGACCCGTAAATCACGCCGAACGCGGCGGTGGCGAGCAGCAGGGTCAGCCCGCCCGCGAAGTTATAGATGAGGTAGCGCCATGCCGTTGCCGGATGCTCGCCCCATCCGACCAGCGCGAAGAAGACGGGGATCAACATCAGGTCCCAGCAGAGCGCAAAGACCAGCAGATCGCGCGCTAAGAAAAGTCCCATCATCGCGCCTTCGAGCAGCAGGATGAGGGCGACCATGTCGCGGGTTCGCGAAACGCGCGTCGCCGCAATCGCACAAGCCGTGCAGATCGCCAGCAAGAGCGCGAGCCAGAACGAAATCGGCGTCGCCCCGAAGTGAAAGGCTGCGGTAAAAGGCCGCGAGAGCCAGTGGAAGCTCCACTGCGATTCGCCCGCCACGAGGGTCGTTACTACCGTGGCCGCAGCAACGAGCGTGCCGATCGCGCGGGCCGCCGTCTCCGACGTGCGTGGTAAGGCGAAGAGCAGCACGCCGGACACGATCGGCAGCAGAATCGTTACGAGTACCAGCGACACTACCGCACGCTCCCGGCAAAGGCATAGTACGCGATAAAGCAAGCCGCACCAAAGACCAGCACCAGCGCGTAGGCGCGCACCAGACCCGTCTGAAAGGAGCGGAACGCCGTACCCAGCCAGCGCGCCCAGAAGACGACGTCGCGGACGGCGCCGTCGAGCACGCGCGGGTCGACGACGCGCCCGAAAAACGAGCCGAGACTCTGCGCGCTGCGAACGAAGAGTATGTCGATGATATCGTCGACGTAAAATCGGTTGACCAATAGCGCCGGCATGCCGGCACTTTCGCGGCGCAGGCGTTCGACGGCATTTTGCTTCGCGCCCGCGGTGGCGTAACGGCGCCACGCGATCGCGAAACCGATCAGCACGAAGGCAAACAACATTGCCGACGTTGCCCATTCCGAGATGCCGAGCGTCACCGTACCGGCCGCGGCGCTCACCGGCTCTTGGCCGAAGAGTGGTGCGAAGAAGGCCGACCAGCGTGAATCTTGTCCGCCGTACATCAGTGCGGCGCCGATTGCAACGGTCGGAACGACCAAAATGGCGACCGGCGCGTTCATGATCCACGCCGGCGCATGCGCATGATGCGGCTCTTCTTCTCCCGGCGGCGGACCGGCCGGTGCCTCACCGGCGATTCCCAAATCGGCCGGCGCAACATCACCGCGATACTCGCCCAAGAATGCGATGAAGAGCAGGCGGAACATGTAGTACGCCGTGATGCCGGCGGTTACCACGCCGACGGCGTAGAGCCACGGATACCCGTGCTCGAGCGCACCATAAACGACTTGATCTTTCGAGAAGAATCCGCTGAAGCCGGGAACGCCGCAGATCGACAGAACGCCGGTCAGCATCACCCAGAACGCGAACGGCATGCGTCGCCACAAGCCGCCCATGCGCCGCACGTCCTGCTCGTTGGCCAACGCGTGAATCACCAGGCCGGATCCTAAAAAGAGCTGCGCCTTGAAGAACGCGTGAGTAAAGAAGTGCGCGATGCCACCTTCATAAGCGCCGACGCCGACGCCCATGATCATGTAGCCGATTTGCGACATCGTCGAATAGGCCAGAATCCGCTTGATGTCCCATTGCGCCATTCCCAAGAGCGCGCCGGCCAGCGCGGTGACGCCGCCGATTGTTCCGACTAGGAGTTGTGCATTGTGGCTCTGGTTCCAGAGCGGAGCGCATCGCGCGACGAGATAGACGCCGGCGGTCACCATCGTTGCGGCGTGGATCAGCGCCGAAACCGGGGTCGGGCCTTCCATCGCATCGGGCAACCAGGTGTGCAGCGGGACCTGTGCCGACTTTGCAGCCGCGCCGATGAAGAGCGCCAGGCAGATCGCAAAAAGCAGGCCGGGGCCGAGCGTCGTGGCCGCGGCAAAGGTATCGCCGAAGCCGATCGAGTGGACGTTGGCAAAGATCAGGAAGATCGCGAACATCATGCCGGCGTCGCCGACTACGTTGATGACGAAAGCTTTGCGAGCCGCCGCCACGGCCGACGGGCGCTCGAACCAGAAGCCGATCAAAAAATAGGATGCCAGACCAACGAGGCCCCACCCGAGCAGCAGCCCGACGAAATTGTCGGAGAGCACCAGCGTCAGCATCGCAAACACGAAGAAGCTCATGTAGGCGAAGAAGCGCGCGACGGCGCGATCCCCGTCCATGTAGCCCATCGAATAGAAGACGATCAAGAATCCGACGCCGGTAATGATAAAGGTCCACAGCAGCGAGAGCGGATCGAGCAACAGTCCGAAATCGAATCCCGGCATCCACGAAAGAAGCGGCTGATGCGCCCCCAGCGCACCACCGGCGTTCTGGGTCGCGGCCCCCCACGAGAGCGCGGTGAGGACGAACGACGCGGCAACGACCGTCGATGCCACCCATCCCGCCATGGCGCGCAGCTGCGGCCCGAAGGCCCAGCATAGTAATGCGCCCGCAAGCGGCAGCAGCCACAGCGCAACGATCAGCGGATACGAGCCGCTTACGCCCAGGACGTGCTGCATCATCGGCCTTCCGTCGCTCTACTAACCATGGAGCGTCCGGATTTCGTCGACGTCGACATACTTTTCGGGGCGGAAGGTCGTGACGATGATGGCTAACCCAATGGCTGCTTCGGCTGCGGCCACGGTGATAACTAAGAAGGCAAAGATTTGGCCGGCGTTTTGAAGCCAGAGACGCGCGTACGCGATGAGCAACAGGTTGGCCGCGTTGAACATCAGCTCGATGCTCATCAGCATTACCAGCGGGTTTCGCCTTACGATCACGCCGGCGACGCCGAGGAAGAACATGACTGAGGCGAGTGCGAGATAGTTGCCGATCGGTACGGGCATCAATTCTTGCCCTCACGCAGGATCGCTTCGCGTACGGCGCGGTCGGCCTTGACGCGGCTACTCTTTGCCTCGGCATCTTGCATCTGCTCGCCGCCTAAGGTGATCACGCCGATGATCGCCACCATCAGGATCAGGGCGGTGACTTCAAAGGGCAGCAACTGCACGGTGAAGAGCGCCTTGCCGAAGTCGGCGACGCTGCCGAATACGCCCGGCATCCCGACCGCAGGGGTGTGCGGAGCGGGCGTATGGACCGTCGTCGAAAGCGCGTAAATCACGAAGCCGAAGGCCACCAAAATAATGAAGCCGGCCGGCAACCCGATTCGCGGGAGACGGTTGGGTCCGACGGGGAACGGCCCGACGCCGCTGCCGAGCAGCGCGATGACGAAAACGAACAACACTAAGATCGCGCCGGAGTAGACGATGATTTGAATGACCGCCAAAAACTCGGCCGAAAGCGTGACGTAGAGCACCGCGAGCGCGGCAAAGTTAATCAGCAGTGCCACGACGCTATAGACGGGCTTATTCGCGCTGATCGTCCAGACGGCGCTAGCGATCAGGATCGGCGCGAGCACCCAAAAAGCGATCACGTGCCGTCGCCCTTCAACTCGGTGAGACCCTTGTGCTGCGTCTTGAGGATCTCGCCGCGCCACGTTGCGTCGTAGCCTTTATCCACGTCGACGGTGGATTTGATTCCCGCCACGCGGCCGAGATCGCCGGGGATGCCGCCGGGACGGTCGTCGGGAGCCGAGCCGACGCCGGCATCGGGCGGCACGAGCAGGCGGTCCTTATCGTAGACGAACGACCCTCGGCGGAAATCCGCCATCTCGAAGCGCGGCGTAAGCACGATCGCATCGGTTGGGCACGCCTCTTCGCACATTCCGCAGAATATACAGCGCAGCTCGTCGATTTCGTAGCGCGCCGCATAGCGCTCGCCCGGGGAGCGGCGATCGAGCGGAGCGTTCTCCGCACCGATCACGGTAATCGCGTTTGCCGGACAGACGCTCGAGCAGAGCTCGCAGCCGATGCAGCGTTCCTTGCCGTCGTCGTAACGGCGCAGCTCGTGCAGTCCGTGGAAACGCGGCGCGTGCTGTTTCTTGACCGATGGGTATTGTATCGTCAGGTGTTTGCGGAACATGAAGCCGAACGTAATAGAGAGACCCCGCAGGATCGCTCCGACGTTGAAAAGATGCTTGCGCGAGGACGTCGTTTCCATCTTATCCCTTGTAGGCCACCACCACGGCGGTGATGACGAGATTGAGCATCGCGACCGGAAGCAAGAACTTCCAGCCGAAGGCCATCAGACGGTCGTAGCGCAGACGCGGCAGCGTCGCCCGGAGCCACATATAGAAGAACATGAAGCACAGAACCTTGATCACGAACCAAGCCACCGGCGGAATTAAGGTCCAGCCGAACGGAGCGTTCCATCCGCCGAAAAAGATCAGCGTCGCAATGCACGAGACGGTGAGCATGTTTACGTATTCGGCGATGAAGAAGAGCCCGAAGCGCAGCCCGGAGTACTCCGTATGGAATCCGGCAACAAGCTCGGTCTCAGCCTCGACGAGGTCGAACGGCGCGCGATTTGTTTCCGCGACCGCAGTTATGACGTAGATGATACAGCCGAGAAACTGCGGCAAGAAGAACCACCAGCGCAGCTGCGCCTTGACGATGCCGTCGAGCGACGTCGTTCCGGCGAGAATCAGCACGCCGATCAGTGAGAGCGACATGGCCAGTTCGTAGCTGATCATCTGCGCCGTCGAGCGCACGCTGCCGAGCAAAGGATACTTCGAGCCCGAAGCCCAGCCACCCAAACAGATTCCGTACACGCCTAACGAGGTAATCGCTAAAATGAAGAGGATGCCGGCGTTGACGTTACCGATCGCCCACGTTTCGCCGGAGCGTGAGGCGCCGAACGGGATGACCGCGTAGACGGAAAATGCCGTTACGAGCGAGATGAACGGCGCCAGCTTATAGAGCAGTCGATCCGCGGTCTCGGGCATAAGATCTTCTTTTAAGATAAGCTTCGCTGCGTCGGCTGCGGGCTGCAGCAAACCCCACGGACCGACGCGGTTGGGTCCGGGGCGCAACTGCATCCAGCCCAGGATCTTTCGCTCGGCAAGCATCGCATACGCGAACGCCGTGACGACGACGAAGAGCAGCACCACCGATTTGATCAGCGTCAACAGCCACACGGACATCGCTTAACTCCTCAATCCTGCGACCCACGGATCGTGCAGCCAGGTCCCGCCGCCCGACAGAATTCGCGCCGCGCCGTTCGCCGGTGCCGCGTTCGTGATGCCCTCGCGAGCAAACTCCAGCCGCTCATCGCCGAAGGCAAAGTCGCACGTCGCTGCAACCGCCGCGACCACGGCGCGATGAAGCTCTTCCTCAAACGGCAGCGTCACGCCGAGCTGTTCGGCGAGCCCGCGAATGATGTCGAGATCGGAGCGCACAAAGTCGGGCGCGTCGAGCGAAAGATTGACCGGCAGCAGGTCGCCCGCGAAGTTGGTGGTCGTTCCGCTCTTCTCAAAGGCACCGGCGGCAGGCAGAACGAGGCTGGCGCGCTGCGCGGTCTCGGTCATGAAGATTTCGCTGACGACCAGGAAACCGATACTCTGTAGTGCCGAGGCCACGGCCGCTGCATCCGGTCCGTTACGAACGGGGTTCGCTCCGAAAATCGAGAGCACGGCTATTTGACCTCGGCGGGCACGGTCGAGCATAGCGTAGGTATCGAGTCCCGGGGCTGCAGCGGCAAAGCCCGGTCCCTTTCCCGGGAGCATACCCATCGCTTCGGCGCCGCGTGCGTTGGATTGTTCGCCGGCGACGTACGTCGAAAGCTCGCCAACGCCGGAGAAGGCTTGCGCGTAGGCGCGGGCGCGCGCCAAATCGACGCCATCCCAAATCAGTGCGACGCGAGCGGCGTCGCCGGCGGCCGAACGTGCCTCGTCGGGCGTCGCCGCCGTAACGATCTTCGCTCCCGTACGCGCGGCCTTCCGCACGCGCAGCCACAACACCGGTGCGCGCTCCTCCGGAGACTCGCCGATAATGACGACGGCTTGCGCGGCTTCGACCGCATCGAGCGTTCCGTTTCGCGCTCCGGGATTGGCTTGGCGCTGCCGGCCGGCGCGCCAATCGAGATTGTTGACGCCGGCCGAGCGGAAGACGTGCTGCAGCGCGTAAGCCTCTTCGTTAGTTAGGCGGCCGCCGCCGACGGCGCCGACGCTCGCCACACCCCGCGCATCGATCGCGTCGCGAACGGCCTTGGCCCACAGGATGAACGCGTCGTCCCATCCGATCTGCACGAACCGTCCGTCTTTACGGAAGAGCGGCTGCGTTAGACGTTCGGGCGACTGATAGAAACCGATGTTATAGCGCCCGCGATCGCAGAGCCAGCCGTCGGAGATAGGATCGTCCTCGACGAGGGTAGTGCGCAACGCGTTACCGTGGCGTACGTCGACGAACTGCTGGCAACCGACCGAGCACTGCGTGCAACTGGTCTGCGTTCGCTGCAGATCCCACGGCCGCGAGCGGAAGCGATACGTCTTCGAAGTCAGCGCCCCGACGGGACAGAGCTCGGTCACGTTGCCGGTAAAGTTGTGGTTGTAGGGGCGTCCCGTCGCGGTAGCGATAATGTCGCGCGCGCCGCGATCTTTGACCACCAACTGCTGTTCGTCGGCGATGATGTCGTCGAAGCGAACGCAGCGTTGACAGACGATGCAGCGCTCTTCGTCGAGCACGATGGTCGGCCCGAGGTCGACGGCTTTGGGCTTGGAAAGCTTCGGATCCGCAACGTCCGACGTGCCGCGCGCGTAAGCCATGGCGTAGTCCTGCAGGTCGCACTCGCCGCCCTTATCGCAGATCGGACAATCCAACGGATGGTTCACCAAGAAGAGCTCGAGCACCATGGCCCGCGCCGCTTCGACCTTAGGGCCGCTCGTGCGAACGACCATACCGTCGGTCGCCGCCGTGTTGCAGGCGATCTGCAACTTCGGCATCCCATCGATTTCGACCAGACAGATACGGCAGAGACCCGCCGGCCCTAACTTGGTGTGATAACAGTAGATAGGAATTTCT
This sequence comes from uncultured bacterium, assembly GCA_964568035.1. Classification (GTDB taxonomy): domain Bacteria; phylum Vulcanimicrobiota; class Vulcanimicrobiia; order Vulcanimicrobiales; family Vulcanimicrobiaceae; genus Cybelea. The sequence continues at coordinate 4,038 of CAZMPP010000030.1, read as the reverse complement.
TGATCGACGGTTTTGGCCGCCTCTACCAGCAGCGTACCCTTCGGAACGCTGACCGGGACGCCGTCGATCGTGATTTTGACGATTTCGGAACTCGAGGCGAGCAGCGGATTACTCATGCCGGCTGCGCCGCCTTTTCTTGCACGATGCGCGCACGAAACTGCTCCGGGAATCGCATCATGACCGATTTTAGAAAGGGTTCGATCGAGTCGCCCAGCGCGCAGAGATTCAATCCGGTGATCGTGCTGGAAACGCGGCGCAGCATCTCTTCGTCGCCTGGGATCCCGCGGTGCTCCACTAGACGCTCGAGCACGCGCTCCATCCAACTGCCCGCCTCGCGGCAGGGCGTGCACTGTCCGCACGATTCGTGCGAGAAAAAGCGCACGAGATTATAGGCCGCGGCAACAAAATCCGTCGTGTCGTCGAAGACGACGAAAGCGCCCGAACCGAGCATCGAACCCGCCTTGGCCATGCTCTCGTAATCGTACGGCCAATCCAGATGCTCTTCGAAGATGCAGGCCGACGAACCGCCGCCCGGCTGCACCGCCGCAAAGGTTCGTCCGGGGCGCAACCCGCCCGCCAGATCGATGATTTCGCGCACCGTCGTTCCCAAGGGAATCTCGTAGTTTCCCGGCTTCTGCACGTGTCCCGATACGGAAACGATCTTATAGCCCTTGCTGCGCTCCGTTCCGACGGCGGCGAACCACTGCGGACCGTTACGCAGGATCGGAACGAGATACGCGAGCGTCTCGACGTTATTTACGACCGTCGGCATACCATAGAGACCCTCGATGGCCGGAAACGGCGGCTTGAGTCGCGGCTCGCCGCGCTTACCCTCGAGCGAGTTGAGCAGGCCGGTTTCTTCGCCGCAGATATAAGCGCCGGCACCGCGATGCACGGTAATCTCCAAGTCGTAACCGCTGCCAAAGAGGTTCTTGCCGACGTAGCCGGCCTTGCGCGCCTCTTCTAGTGCGGCGCAGAAAATCTCGTAGCCGCGTTTGAACTCGCCACGGATATAAATGAATGCATGATGCGCCGCAATGCCGTAAGCCCCGATCAACATCCCCTCGATAATAAGATGTGGCGCGTACTCCAGGAGCATATGGTCTTTGAACGTGCCGGGCTCGGCTTCGTCGCAGTTGCAGACGAGATAGCGCAGCGGCTTATTGGCCGGAAGGAACGACCACTTCTTACCGGTAGGGAAGCCGGCGCCCCCGCGGCCACGCAATCCCGACTGCTCGGCCATGTCGAGCACCTCGCTCGGTTTGAGCTCGCGCACCGCGCGCTCCCATTGCACGTACCCGCCGCGCTCGCGATAGACCGCGATCGAACGCAGGTCGGCCTCGCCGATGCCTTCGGTCAAAACTTTAGTGACGGGCATGCGCGCTCTCTTCGTCGACGGTATCGGCCACGGCGCGCGAGTCGACGACGGCGCGTTCGGTGGTGCCGGTAAACTGATAGACTTGTTTGTTGACGAAGCGGTCGAGCATGATCACGCCGCTGGGATCGCCGACGCCGCCTGCGTTGTTCGGTCGCGGAACGTCGCGCGCGCCCGGGGATTTGGTGCCCATGGAAATCTGGTCGTCCTGCGCGATCGTCCAGGTCGATCCCGGCTTGTCCGTCTGCACCATCGGCGCGACCGCATAGTCGCCGGCGCGGACCGACTCGATAATCTCGTCGACCTTCTGCGGCGTCAAATCGTAAACGAAATCCAGGTTCACCTGCATGCATGTTGCGCGGTCGCAGGCCGCCAGACATTCGACCTCTTCGTAAGAAAAAAGCCCGTCCGGTGTCGTCTGAAGATGGCCCACACCAAGCTTTTCACGAAAATACGCCATGATATCTTCCGCACCGTTAATCGAACACGCAAGCCCTCGACAAACCTGCAGCGCATATTTCCCAACCGGCCGCTGATACAACAGGGTGTAGAAAGAAACCGTCCCCTCTACTTCCGCGGGCGTAACCTCAAGAAGCTGCGCTACCGCATCCATCGCCTCCCGACTGACATACCCCTCGTGCTTCTGAAACAGATGCATGAGAGGAAGCAGGGCGGACCGCTTCTGCTCGTACTGCGCAATAATCCCAACACACTCATTCATCAATCGAGCGAGAAGGTCGGGAAAGTTCCGTTCGCGTTCAGTCATGCTTTCGCGCCCGACGTGATGCTGACGGAGCTCATCGGTCGACTTCACCGAACACCGGATCGAGCGAACCGATCATCACGACCAGGTCGGCAATAAGGTTCCCCGGAGCGATCCCCTTGAGCGCTTGAAGATTGTAAAGACTGGGCGGCCGGACGCGGACGCGGTACGGACGGTTCTCCCCGTTGCTCACCAGGTAGTAACCGAGTTCGCCGCGCGGCCCCTCGACGGCGTGGTAGACGTCTCCGGGCGGCACGCGGAAGCCTTCGCTGATGAGCTTGAAGTGATGGATTAGCGCTTCCATCGACAGTGCGATCGTCTCTTTAGGCGGAAGCGCAACCTTCGGGTCGTCGATCATCACCGGACCGGGCGTGTCGAGTCGTTTACGCGCCTGCTCGACGATTCGCATCGACTCTTCCATCTCGTCGAGGCGCACGAGGAAGCGGGCGTAAGCGTCGGCTTCGACGCGCGTCGGAATATCAAACTGATACGTTTCATATCCGCAGTACGGGAACGCGCGACGAACGTCGTACGCGATTCCAGTGGCGCGAAGTGCGGGACCGGTAACGCTCCACTGCAACGCCTCTTCCGCCGTGAGCACGCCCACGTCGATGGTGCGATCTTGAAAGATGGGATTGGCTTGCAGCAGGCCGCGCAGCTCGCGCAGGCGTCCGGGAAACTTCTCGATGAGCGCATCGAGCCTTTCCATATAACCCTGCGGCAGATCGCCGTTGAGCCCGCCGATGCGAATGTAGTTCGGGTGCATCCGGGCGCCGCCGGTTGCCTCTTGGAGGTCTAAGATATTTTCGCGCAGATCAAAACAGTAGAAAAAGACCGAGATTGCACCTAAGTCGATGCCGTGCGTGCCCAGCCAAACGCAATGCGAGGCGATGCGCGTGAGTTCCATCTGCAGAACGCGCACGACTTGCGCGCGCGGAGGAATGCGATCGGTGATGCCCAGCAGCTTCTCGGCCGCGAGCGCGTAACCTAAAGCGTTGGACGAAGGCGCGAGATAGTCCATGCGCTCGAGCGCAGTCTGTGCCTGGGTCCAAAAGAGCCCTTCGGCGGTTTTCTCGATTCCGGTGTGGAGATAGCCGATCTCGGGATCCGCCTTGACCACGTTCTCGCTGTCGATCTCCAAAACGATCTGCAGCACCCCGTGGGTCGACGGATGCTGCGGGCCCATCGAGAGCACCATCGTATTGTCGGACTGGCTCACGACCTCCGGCATCGCCGGGTTGACGGAGAGCGTCACGATTCGCGCGCTCGCTTCACTTCTTCTTGCAACGCTTCCAGCGTACGTCCCGAAGGGGGTGTACCGGCAACGACGTTGGTCTTGCCGGCGAAGGCCGGCCGCGGCGAACGCTCTCGGGCCGGACCGCGCGTTGGGTAATCCTTTCGCAACGGGTAGCCTTCCCAGTCGAGCGGCATCTGAATGCGCCGCAGATCGGCGTGCCCGTCGAAGACGATGCCGAAGAGATCGTAGATCTCGCGCTCGGCCCAATCCGCCGACTTCCAGATACCCATGGCGGTAGGCAGAGGCTGGCCCTCGTCAACCCCGCAAAGGAGCCGGAAGCGCACCGGCGTTCCGACCTCGGCGACGGTCGCCGGCTTGAGCGGCATCTTCAAAAGATGATAGACGACGTCGAACCGCGGCCGGCGCTCCAAATAGTCGACGGCGCCGAGATCGAGGAGCATCGTATATCCCTCGGCTTTGAGGGCCTCCAAGCGCTCGCGGAGTTGCGCCGGAACAATGCGCTCGATGATGGCATCGTCGATCGGCGGCCGGACGCTGGTCGGGTCGAGGGCCGCCCCTGCGAGCGGCGGGTTTTGCGTGCTGGGCATCTACTCGATAGGGTTAGGCACGGGCCAAGATGCCACCGCGGCCGCCTTCCCGTAT
>CAZMPP010000029.1:12858-16114 GCA_964568035.1 uncultured bacterium | reverse complement strand
GCGGCCACAAGCAGAACGTACACTTTGCCGTGCAGCCGCGGCCGGTATACCATGAGACATACGGGTGCAGAAGATAACCGTTGTAGTATTTCGTGACGTCGAGATGCTCGGCGTAAACGGGCAGTACGCTCGGCATCGCGTCCCAATCGTGGATCTGGGGACGTTCTTCCGTGCGTTTTAACTCACCGTCGGCGTCGCGATACGAAAGTCCGAGGATCTCGTTCCAAGGGCGCCCTTCCGCAAGCTCCTTGCACGTGTAGTCGAACTCGTTCCGGCAGACGAAGTCGATGATCTCGTTCTCACGCAAGGTCTGCTCCGGCAAGACGGCAACGTGAGCACCGATGAAGCCGACCTTTATTGAGGGGTCTTGCGCCTTGAGCCGCCTGGCGCACTCGACGTCATTGGGGAGCGACGGCGTGCTGGTATGCATGATCACAAGATCGTGATCTTTGGCGATGGCTAGCACGTCCTCAATCGTCTGCCCGTGAGGGGCCGCATCGACGAGCTTGCTGCCCGGTACGAGCGCGGCAGGTTGAGCCAGCCACGTGGGATACCAGAACGAGGTTACCTCTCGCTTAGCCTGGTACCGCGCGCCCGCACCGCCGTCAAAGCCGTTGAACGAAGGTGGGCTCAGGAACAGGGTTTTCAAATTATAACTTCCTCCTGCGATTCACACTCGCAACTCCCTCGCGGCCGCACGCTATCCCTTCTCGAAGCAGGGTGGGCCCCGCCGAGGTCATTATGCTCCAGAAAGGTAAACGGAGGGAGCCGACGATTATCGTCCTACGCGGAAGTGAATGCATGAAACGTCTGCCCCTTGCGGCGGCGCTCGTTACCCTGGCGGTCCATCTCGCCGGTAATCCGCACTACGGCTTCTTCCGCGACGAGCTGTACTTTATTATCTGTGGCCTTCACCCGGCGTGGGGATACGTCGATCAACCGCCGGTCGCGCCGCTTCTGGCAGCGGGCTCTCAGCTCTTCGGCCACTCGCTCTTTCTTCTGCGTCTGGTGTGCGCCGTCTTTGCCGCGGCATCGGTTTACACCACCTGCCTGTTGGTTGCCGAACTCGGCGGTGGTGCCTTTGCGCAGTTCTTCGCGGCAGTGATCGCGGCGCTGACACCGGTCCTCATGGATTTCGGAACGAAGCTCTCGGCCGACGTGGTGGGACTGTGGCTGTGGCCGCTGGCGGCGCTCTACGTACTGCGCATCGTCAAGGGAGCCGACCCGCGCTGGTGGCTGGTCGCCGGCACGATCGTGGGTATCTGCGTGGAGAGCAAGTACACCGTCGTCTTCTTCGCCATTGCCATCGTCTTTGGTCTGCTCGTGCTTCCGCAGCGGCGCGTTCTCTTTACGGCGTGGTTCGGAGGCGGCGTCCTGATTGCTGCGCTTATCGCGCTGCCAAACTTCCTGTGGCAAGCCGCCCACGGCTTTCCGATGTGGACGCTGTTGCGCGCCGCGGCACTATATAAAGATGTCTCGCTCACGCCGCTACAGTTCCTCGTTACGCAACTGTTAATCACGTATCCGCTCCTCGCCGCGGTTTGGCTGATCGGCCTCGTAACGCTGTTCCGCAGCCGGGACGCCCGTTTTCTGGGAATCGCCTATCTCGCCTTGATCTTCCAGATGATCGTTTTGCACGCAAAGCATTACTATGCCGGCGACGTCTACCCGATACCGATCGCCGCGGGTGCGGTCACAATTGAAGCGTGGACGGCGCGCGCAACCATCTGGCGCCCGGTGCTCACGCTGTACGCGCTGATTGCCGGAATCGCGCTCGTTCCGTTGCTGATGCCCGTTTTGCCGGAGCGTACGATGTCCGCGTACGACCGCACGCTGCAAACCATGCTGGCGCAAGAAGTGAACCTGGCCGTCACCGAACACACCCAGATCGGCAACTTGCCTCCCGATTGGGCCGACATGCACGGCTGGCGGGAGCTGGCCCAAACCGTCGCGGGCGTCTACCATTCCCTGCCTCCAGCCGAGCGCGCACAAACCGCAATTCTTACGAGCAACTATGGTGAAGCCGCCGCGCTGGATTTTTTTGGGCCGCTCTACGGTCTACCGCCGGCGTTATCGGGCCACAATCAGTATTGGGTCTGGGGGCCGCGCGGATACAGCGGCGACGTGCTCATCGACGTTCACGGGGACTGCGAAAATAGAGCGCACCTCTTTAGAATGCATCGCGTCGTCACGCGCTTCTCCAATCCATGGGGGCGACCGTTTGAAAACGGCTTTCCAATCTCGCTCTGCCGGGGAATTACAATGCCGCTGAGCGTCTATTGGCCGAACCTTCGCCGGTTTATCTAAGGGCAATTGTACTTCGTTAAAGGCGAAAGTGTTGAATCGGGCGATTTTCGCTTGCCGCCTGACCGGGCGAGCATGGTCGTACGACTCTCATCAACTCTTAGCCGTTTCAAGACGAATTGCGCGGGGCAGCGCCGGCAGAACTGTGGAAGCCCTAGTCATCGTGTCGACCTTTGTGCGAGCGCTCGCCGCCTTTTCTGCACTCCTTTGCCTCTTGCCGGCAACAGCGTGGCCGGCCACGGCCTCGCAGGAGGAGAGATGGGAAATCGAGGTCGGCCAGCAGCGCTACATGGAGTACGTGCAGCGCGGCGAGATCGTCTCGGCGCAGTCGCCGCTTTATCGGACGCTCGCCCCGATCGGGAACGCCATTGCTGCGGTTGCAAACCGGGAGTACTTCACACCGTTCCATTTCATATTGCTGAACGAGCAGACGCCCAACGCATTTTCGATGCCGGGCGGCAACGTCTACTTGACCACTGGGTTGCTGTCGTTTCTGAGGAATAGAGACCAGCTGGCCGGCGTAATTTGCCACGAGGTCAGCCACGACGTCCACCACGATATGTATTCGGTCTACCAGGAGACGCAGGGCGGCCGATCGCCGCAAGATCCCAACGCGCTCGCCTACGAACGTGCTGCCGAGAGGAATGCCGATCGCGCCGGCGCTTACTTGTGCGCAAAGGCCGGATTTAATCCATGGGGCATGGTGTGGAACTTCAGACAGCACCGCGAAGCCATGGGCGTGAGCAGCAACGGCGGCGCCGATCATCCGAGCGACGCGCAACGCGAAGCCGATCTCATCGCATTATTCCAAAGCCACAGAGCGACGTTTGGAAGATTTAATAACGACGTCGCCAGCGCCATCCCGCTGGGGGTGCCGCGGCAGATGGCACAAAGTCAATATGCGGGCAATCCGCAGTATTCGCAGCAACAATATTACCCGCAACAACGGTAT
>CAZMPP010000029.1:0-12758 GCA_964568035.1 uncultured bacterium | reverse complement strand
CAGCAATACCCGCAGCAGTATCAGCAATACCCGCAGCAGTATCAGCAATACCCGCAGCAGTATCAGCAATACCCGCCGCCCCCGCCCTGTTATCCAGGCTGCTAGCCTTTAGGGAGCGCTTTCCGGCGCGCCGCCCGGTGATGATGGTTCGAAGCGCGCAGCGGATTCGCGCCGGACTTAATCCAGGGGCCGCGCCTCCACCGTTAGCCGCCGTACCTCGGTGCGGCTCAGATCGGTGACCTCCGCCACCGAGCCGAAGATCGTGAAGAGCTTTTGCAGTTCTGTCACTTCAAATAGGCGCCGGACCTGGCTGTTGAGCGCGACAAGCACTAACTCTGCTCCGCGCTGCCGCGTAGCAGCGTGAAGTCCGACCAAGCACTCTAGGACGCTTGAGTCGATGTAGTCCGTTCGTTCCAGATCGACGATGACCAGCGGGGCGCCGGTAGCGATAGCGAAGGCATCTTTTAACCGCTGACGTTCTGCAACGTCAAACTCGCCTTCCAGCCGGACAATAAAAGCACTCGGCGCTTCAGCCGCAGCCGGCCCGCTTTCAATTGATCTCATGTCTCATTCCCTCCAAACTCCGGAATCACTCAGAGAGCACAAAACGGAAATCTCGAGACGCTATTCCCATTAAGGCGAGGCGAGTTCCTTCAGCCTCGCCGTGTTGGCCGGACGCCACGCCGTCTGGGTCGCGGTTCGTGACCGTTGCGCCCAACGTCCAGCTCGACGTTCTCCTGGGGCGGCTCCGGAACAGCACTGCGTGCGCACGATTCGAAGGCGTACGCCGCACGATACCCACGATCTGCTCTGAAGGTCATCAAGGGAATCGGTGCTACTTTAGCTCCGCCGAACAGTTGAAGTTCCGTGAGAACTGCTCGGTCCTGGTGGACTGGCAAGCGCGAAACCATCTACTCAACGACGAGGAGTTCGTTGTGCGGCAGGTGCGAAACTTCTTAAAGATTAGCTGCGACTAGACTCCGCGGTAGCGGAACTGGCCCGATTGCCACGCACACGTACTCCCGTCGCGCATGACGAAGTCCTCGCAGCCGTCAACCTCGAGGTTGAACTCGGCATTACGTGCCTTGGTCGCGGGCCAATCGACGGCGGGATCTTGACGCGCCGCGGCTCGCGCCTTCACGTACGAGAACTGCGGACTCTTCGTCAGCGCGTTAAGGGCCTGTGCCAATCGTTGTGCATCCGTCACGCCGCTAAGTATACACGATCGCGCACGTCTGACGTGCCCGCCTTGAATGAGCGCCCCCGGCGCATCGAGAAACTACCGCCATGGACCGACGCGCTTTACGACTGACCCAGCGGCGCCTCCGCGTTGCGGTAACCGCCCTAGGCGCCCTCGCCGTCTTCACATCCCTGCCCGCCGTTGCATCAGAACAGTCCGACGTGGTCGCAAAGATCCACCAATTCATCGACGGGTTCAATCGCGGCGATGCCAAGACGGCACTGGCGGCCTGCGCCCCGAGCGCGTCAATCATCGACGAGTTCCCTCCGCACGAGCGGGAAGGCTACCACGCCTGCGCCGATTGGGCCAACGCCTATGCGGCCGACGCAAAGCGCGCCGGCATTACCGATGGAATTGTAAGGCTCGGCGAGCCATGGTACCTCAGCGTGACGGGCGCCCGCGCCTACGCCGTCGTCCCCGCAAAGTACGCCTTTAAAGAGCACGGCAAACCGGTCACCGAGCAGAACTCCATCTTTACCGTTGCCCTCAAAAAGACGTCGACGGGCTGGCTGATCACCGGCTGGGCGTGGTCGAAACACTGAACGAAGAGACCGGCCTCAGCGCCTTCGGTTATAAGCAAGAACTCTCCCGAGTACTTTCGCTCTTCGATAATTTCTCGGTAGCCTTCAGCTACCTGAGTCCGATGGTAGGGATTTATTCCCTTTACACCCTCGGGCTGGGCACCGGCGGTCCGCGCTATATCTGGACGATCCCGATCGTCGTCGGACTGATGCTGCTCGTGGCACTCGTCTTCGGCGAGCTTGCCAGCGAATATCCGCTCTCGGGCGCGCTCTACCAGTACGGCAAGTATTGCGTCGGATCACGCTACGGCTGGTTCATCGGATTGATCTATGGTTTCGCGCTGCTGGCTACCGTCGCATCGGTAGACTCGGGCGCGGTCGGATACGTCGCGGCCCTCTCGAACGCGTGGTTCGGCACGCATCTGGATCCGGCCAATCACGGCGTGATCTTTGCTATCGCCGGGGCGATCATCGTCCTTTCCGCCATCCTCAACGGCATCGGCGCAAAGATCATGGGACGCGTCGCGCGTTTCGGCGTGTACGTCGAGAGCATCGGCACCTTCGGGGTGTTTCTCGCATTGGCGATCTTCGGCTTCCATCAGCACCTTGGCTTCATCTTCTCCACCCAAAACGTCGAGGTCGCCGCACACAATCCACTGCACCTGGATTTCGGCGGCCGGTGGTGGACTGGAGCGGCGCTGGTCGCCGTGCTCGCCAACGTCTACATCTTCTACGGCTTCGAATCGGCGGGCGACATCTCCGAAGAGACGCTTGAAGCGCAACGCCAAGTGCCTAAAGCCATGCGCAACGCCCTGCTCTATGGCGGTATCGCCTCGTTCGTCCTGGTGCTCGGCCTTCTGCTCGCGACGCCCGCCGCAGGCATCGGCGGCGTCGTCAGCGGCGGCATCAACACGATCCTGGCAGCACTGCCCGTTTGGCTGCAAGACTTCTTTCTCGTGATGGTGATCGTCGCGTTCTTCAGCTGCGGCACGGCCGTTCAAGGAGCGGGTGCCCGCGTCGCCTTCGCACTGGCTCGCGATGGGGCGCTGCCGTTGAGCGAAAAGTTCGCAGCGATCTCGCCCCGCCATCGCACGCCGGTCAACGCCATTCTGATCGGCACCGTCGTGCCGTTCCTCTTCCTGTTGCTGGTCCTGGTCAATCCGAGTAAGCCGGTTCACATCCTTTGGTTCGACTATCCGGCAAACGTCAACGCACTCTACGCGCTGGTTTCTTTCGCGACGTCGGGAATCTATCTCGCCTTCTTCCTCACCGTGCTCGGCGCGCTCATTGCGCGCGTTCGCGGCTGGAAGCCCGCCGGCGTCTTTACTCTCGGTAAGTGGGGAGTTCCGGTTACGCTCGGCGGCGCGCTCTATCTCTGCTTGATGCTGCTCGACATCGTCTGGCCGAGCTCGCTCTCGAGCGGTCGCGCCGTCTTCAACTATGGGTGGATCACGCTGCTGGTGATGGCTATTATCGTCGCCGCCGGCGCGATCTACGAATCGCTCGCGCGTCCCGACCGGCGTATCGCGCGGCATCGCAGGCACGATGCTTAGGCGCCCGCCCGGACATCGCGGTGTCGCCACCGCGCGCGACATCCTCGAGATCGTCGCCATTCTTGCCGCCGGAATCTGGGCGCTCTACGTCTTCGTATACGAGCAGCGTCTCAAGCCGGCCGGCGAGCCGCCATCGGTGATTTTTACCGGATCGCTGCAGCGGCTGGGGCAGCACGCCGGCCTTATCCAGTTCGGCGTGCGCGGGAAAGTCGTCAACAACGGGCAGACGGATGTTTCGATCATCGCGCTCGGTTTTGCGGCCGACGGTCTGCGCTATGCCCCGCTATCGAAGCCGTTCGTCGATCGTGCGATCCACAGCACAATCATCTATGAGCGCGACGCGCGCGTCGCCTCGCGCACCATCGTCTACCGCCTGGTAGAGCTTACGCAGCTGGCCGAACCAAAGTACGGCGGCGGCTCCCGTTTGCATCCCGGCCAAGAGGTTCCTTACTCGGCGACCTTCGCTGTAAAGAGCGGTGAGTTTGACGCGGTCACTCTTTACGGTAGCCTGGCTTACACGAAGTTCAACATCAAAGGCGGCTACCCGACCAACGTCGAGCACACGCCTACGGGCGCGGTTCTCTTCACGTCAACCAACGACAACCCAAACTACAGCTCGCTCGAAGTCACTCTCGACGAAGTCTCTCTATGGTAGCGGTCTAGCGCACGTAACGCAGCTTTGCGCGGGCGCGCGCCTTCTCCGCTTCGACGTCGCGATCGCGCGGCGGCGCTTGCGTTACCAACGAGGAGAGCAGCTCGCGCGCCGCGTGCGTAACTTGCTCGACGGCGCGATCGAAGGCACCCTCGTTAAGCTTTGAAGGATTCGTGAACCCGCTGAGCTTGCGCACGAACTGCGTGGCCGACGCCCGAATCTCAGCCTCGGTCGCCGGCGGTGAGAAGTTATGTAAGGTCTTGATGTTACGGCACATAGTGATCATCCGCTTCGAGAATGTCGAGGATTTTAGAGAGCTCCGGACGCGCCGCCATCACCGGATGGCGGCCGCGAACGAGCTTTTGATCGTCGGGCGACATCCGCTCCACCACGAACGTCTCGAACTTGGCATTCAACGCCGGCGCCTCCGAAGGGTCGATCTTCGTTGCGAGCCACTTTAGCAGCCCGGCTTCATCCGGGCAATCGGCAACCGCTTGGCGAAACTCACCCATATCGAGACCCAAGCGGCGAACGATGTAGGCGCTAAACCCCCGCTCCTCGTTGATGTAGTGGCCGGGATTGCCGCCGGGAAGCTCGGCGCGGAGCTTGTCTACCGTTCGCGGTAAAAAATAAAAGCCAAGCAGCGTTTCGCGCGGACCGCGCGGCGCGCGCTTCCGAAGATCCAGCGGTGTCATGCCTCCTAGGCTACGCGATGCGGCGGAGGAGGAGCCTGGGGGTTGTTTTTAGGCTTGTTCTGCGGCTGGTTCTTGTTGCAGCCTTTGGGCGTCTGCCCGCACTTGCGATCTTTCCCGTTCTTGCTGTTCTGTTTTTTATTGCAGCCCTTGGGCGTCTGTCCGCACTTCCCGCCACCGCCGCCACCGCCGTTTGGTGGTTGGCCTTGGGTCGTCATTGGCGGGGGAGCGTTTTGCGCGAGCGTGGCGCCGGTGGTTTCGAAGGCTGCGACTACGGAAAGAATTAGTGCGCGGGAGAGAATCAGCATAGCGTGTCCACCTCCTGGTGGCCCCATTCTAACAGGCTTTTGGCGCGCGTCTAGAGTTGGAACGTCTTCCAATCGTAGCGCGTGAAGCCGCGCCCGGCGTCCTCCCAGCCGATACGGTAGGCTTGTCCGATGCCTTCCTCGTCGGAGAAACCGACAACACCCACCGGAAGCGTCTTCTCAGGACGTACGTACCGAAGGTCCGTCGCCGGGATCGTTTGCATGAACGCCGCCAGAGCGCCATCATCTTTGGAAGCACGATTCACTTCAGCCGGCGTCAGGCGTCCAAGCGCGCGTCTGCCTAAAGACTGAAAGTAGGCGTTACGCATCTCGCCCTCCAGTATTTTTCGCTGCATCGTTCCATACGCGCCGAAAGCAATCTCGATGGCGTCCTTATAGTCTTCCTCAGCTTCGAACGGTGGATCGAGCAGCACGACGTCGGCCGAGTTAGCAACCGCATGAGCGATCGCTACCGGTGAGTTGCTCGCAACGCCGCCATCGCAATACGCGTTGAGCGCCCCGTCCGGACCGGGCATGATGACCGGGTCAAAGGCGATCGGGATTGCCATCGACGCGAAGAGCGCCATGTGCAAGATGTCGGGAGTTGCTTCGCGGACGACCGTATGCGGGCCCAAGAGAATCTTCAGCGCGTGGACGACGCGCTCGGGAAGATCGAGGTTCTGCTGCGGCCGAACGTAGAAATACTCGGATCGCTGCTGCGTCAGATTCGTAACCGCCCAGACCACGGGAATTACCAGCGGCGTCTTCGGATCGACGTGCTCGGCAATCCAAGCAAGAACCGGTTCGCTCTCCAAAACGGCGCGCTGATTGCGCACCAATCCGATGAGGCCGATTGCCGAGGCGGCCCGATTGAGAAGGCCGCTTTCGGGATCGTGCAGCGCGGCGTACCGCGACTTCAGACGCATTAAGTCTTTACCGCCGATCGTATACCACAGCTCGCGCATGCGCGTGTACTGCCCAGTCGCCACGAACCACCCGTTGAGCGCACCGATTGACGTGCCGCAAACCACCTCGTACGGCGGCACGACGGCGCCGTCACTGATGCCGGCGGCCGTAGTCAGTTCTCCCACCACGCCCGCCTCGTAGGCTCCGCGCGCACCGCCCCCGCTAAGAACCAGCGCGCGTTGGAGTGGCGCAATCGGTTCGTCGCCGGTAGCACCGATAAGCGCGGGCGTGAGGCTTGCGGCAGCAAACGCCGTCAAAAAACGCGATCGCTTCACGATGCTTTCGTTTCGAAAAGCAAGCGATGGCTTCCTTTTAAATTCATGAATATAAAGACATTCTGAAATCGCTGCAAAACGCAACGCGCTTTCAGAACTATTTCATTTCTGTGCAGTCACAATGTCGTCATCGGGTCATTCGAAAGGAGCTAAACTATGACCTCAAAGACGACTCTCGCCGCATCGCTGCTCGCCATGGCCTTTCTCACGTTAACGGCGTGCAGCAGCACCGGCAACTCCACACAAACCCTCCCAACCACTGCGAACAACCCGATGGTTCCGCCGGCCGCGCAGCCGGAAGACCATCAAGGTTGCTCGAACGATGGCGATCTCCGCGTCAATCCTTGCCGGATCACCTTCGACTCGGGGAATCCCGGACCGGTCGGCGTGACGGTATCGCACGGCGACCGCGACGGTCGCAACGACGGCGATCGCCACCGTATCACCGAACGCGATGATTGCGCGTCCCGCAATATCGCAACCATTACGTCCAACTCCCAACACCTCTACACCGTTACCGCCGGCACGGCAACCGGTTCGTGCACCGCGAGCTTCGACGACAATGGGAACGGTCGAGGACGTGGCCGAGGACGTGACGGAAACGACGACCATGGAGGCGGCGGCCGGAACGGCGGGAGCCAGCTGCGCATCGTAAACAACCTCTAAAACACCATCGAAGCTCCGTCAGCAGGAGCCTCCGGCATGATTGCCGGAGGCTCCATCTTATGAAGCGAACCGCAGCAGTCGCCGGAGCGGCGATTCTCTTGCTCGCGTTGCAGACGCCCTTGCGCGCCATGGCCGCCTATTGCGGCCCGTCCGCCGACACGATGGCCGTCGACAGTTTGGCGGTGTCGCGCGGAGCGCAAGAGTCGCGCATCATGAGCATTTTGGTGGTACAAAATTACGCCCGCGTGGACGTCGAATCCAAAGGGCGGCTGACCGAGTATTACGTCAAGGACTGTGGACGCTGGCGATTCAGCGGCAATACGCCGCCGGCAGACGCACCGGCCTCAGTCAAACAGCAGCTCAGTGAGTTCGTGACGCGCGACGACGGCGGCAAGGAGTGCCTCAATCCCGCGTACGTCAACCATTCCAGTGCACCGTAATGCGAGGGACGGGCATTACTGCTTGATGATGGTGCTGCGAAGGCCCATCGGCTGACCGCTAAGTAAATCGCCCGCGATTTCGACGACCATCGCAACGACGACGTAACCGATCGGCAGAAGCGGAAGGCAGGCCAGCACGAGCTGGGCCGACGACGCCGCGCGCGACGGCGCACGTCCTTTTCGCGCGAACCAGAAAAGCCAGGTCGCGCCGATCGAGAGCAAACAGAGTACCGGAAACGAGACCACGATCAAGGCGTTGATCCATGCCACCGGATTGTTCATCGACCCCGGTGCATCGAAGAACATCGGGGCAAGTGCCGCCGCTAAGAGGCCCGGGAGCGAAAGAACGCCCCAGACGACGGTGACGATAACGGCCAGCGTCGGACGCGACACCCGCACTGCTTGAACTTCGGCTTGCGCCCCGCCTGCCGTCCAAACAGGCGCGTTTCGCGCGGCGACAGAATCCCGAGCGAGATGAGAGTTCTTTGCTTTGGCGTTTGTGCAATTGCCCTCGCACTCACGCTATCGGCCTGTTCCGGATCTTCGGGTAAAGGCGGATCGTACGGCAACGGCGACCCCACGCTGGCCGCCGCTAATCCCGGGGGCGGACCGATCGATCCGTTTTTGAGCAACGGTCAAGCCGTTCTGCAGGCCCTCGATGCGATCGCCGCACACTCCGGCAAACCGTTGCGCGTAACGTCGATCAGCGCCGATCAGGTCAACGGGCTAATGGTCGACGTTCAGCAACCCGCGAAACACGTCAATGTGGATCGCTATACGATCGCCCCCGACGGGACGCTCACCGGGCCGGCCCCAGTGAAGCTTATGTCGATGAGCGGCGGACCGATCACGGCAGCCGACGTTGACCGCCGCGCCTTCGATCCTCACGTCATCGCCTTCGCGCGCCTGACGCCGACGATCCGTCAAGCAATCGCTAAATCGGGCTATCCCGACGCCCGCGTCATCAATTGGGAGTTCGGCGGCATTGGAGCCGACGACCGAAAGTACATCTACTTTGAGTCGGCGCGAGCGCGACCGGTCGCCGTCGTTACGCCGCAGCTCACGATCGTCAGAATGCAGTATTAACGACGAGCTTTGCCGCGGCGACGTCTTCGACGGCTAGGCCCACGGACTTAAAGACGGTCGTGGCTTCGCGCGGCGCTTCTTTGAGCCCGGCAAAAATTTCGCCAATCTCCGCATAAATGAGCGCGTTGGCCATAACGACGTCGCCGGCTTCCGCGGCAGCGGCTTCGCGAGAGTCTACGACCACCACGTTGGTCATGGCCTCGGCATCGAGCTCGCGCCAGTCGCGACGCGAGGAACCGACGGCATTTACGTGCGCTCCCGGTTTGAGCCACGCACCTTCGAGTATCGGTTCGTGACTCGACGTTGCGGTGACGATCACGTCCGCACCGCGAACCGCGGCTTCGGCCGAACCGGCGGCGACGATACCGTGCTCCCGTGCGAAGCCCTCGGCGTGTTCGGCGTTACGGCTCCAAACGCGCACCTCCGAAAAATTCGTAACGCAAGAGAGTGCCTCGAGGTGAGAACGAGCCTGGACGCCGCTTCCGAGCAGCGCGAGAACGCGGGCATCGGGCGGCGCGAGATAGCGCGTGATGGCCGCAGAGACGGCGGCGGTACGCATTTCAGTGATCAACCGCCCGTCCATGGCGGCGAGCGGCTGACCCGTCGCGGTGTCGCAGATCACGATGGTCGCGTTGTGCGTCGGGAATGGCGTGCCGGCATTGACGGGATAGAAGCTAACCAGCTTCATTCCCATGACGTCGCCCAGCACGGCAGGCATGATCCCCAGATAACGCCGGTGCTGCTCGACCGTCAGGACGGTTCTCACGGGATGAATGACGTTGCCCCTGGAGAAGGCCGCTAATGCGCTCTCCATTGCATCGATCAGTTCGTCCCAACGCAGCCGCGATCGAACGGCTTCCTCGTCGAAATAGGGCATGGCCATCGGCAGGCGCTTCGACGCCCAGCCCGCGGGGGCTCTTAATCGAGTTTCAGGCTTTTTTTACGACCCCTTGATATAATCGCGCCAACTACGACGCGATGGGAGTATCAAGGCATGGCATTCGGAACCGAACAATCGACGCGACGAGCCTTTCTTGCGGGGATCATAACGCTGCCCGCGCTTGCCGGACTTCTCACTGCTGCAGCATCGGCAGATGCCTCGAAGGCATCGAAGGCGGCAATGCACTACCAAGACACGCCCAACGGCAACTCGTCATGTGCCGGCTGCAAGTACTTCGTTGCGGGGCAGGGCGCGTCGGCCAGCGGCTCGTGTCAGATCGTCGACGGCGCAATCTCTCCGACCGGTTACTGCATGGCGTTTACGGCGAAGTAGGCTCGGCGGAACGCGGTCGCCGCAAGCGGCGTGGGAGCCGGCGCCCGCGCCGAGAAACTTCCCGCCATGCAGTGGCGCGCCTTTCCAGCAGCGCTGGCCTTAATCGCAACCTTTGTGAGCGCTACGGGCGCGGCAACGCGACCCGTTTCTGAGGAAGACTTTCGGTCTTTCGTTCGCCTGGGAGATCCGGCGATCTCTCCCAACGGAAAGTTCGCGGCGATCGCCGTTTCGAACGCCGTTTGGGATGAATCACGTTGGGATTCGTCGCTAGTCTCAGTCGATCTGGCAACCGGCGTGCGCCGAACGGTGGCGGCCGGGCGCAAAGACATCGGCTCGCCGGCGTTTTCGTCCGATGGCGCATATCTCGCATTTTTGGCCGACAACGACGACACGACGCAAGTTTTCGTGATGGCTCTCAACGGCACCGACGCGCATGCCGTAACGCACTCCCCAACGGACGTCGAGGAGTTTGCTTGGCGCCCCGACGGTCACGCCATCATTTATTCTGCCACCGACGTGCAGCCGCAGCGCACCGGAGCCGATCGTTTCCGCAACAGCTTCGTTTTTACGACCGAGCCAATCGTCGCGCGCAGCGAACCGCAGCCGCAACATCTCTATCTCCTCGATCTCGACGCCCAAAGCTCGACCCAACTCACCTCGGGCGCGCAAAGCGTTTGCGACGGATCCTCGCTTTCGTGGTCGCCCGACGGCAAGAGCATCGCCTTCACGCTCTGCCGCAACGCGATCCTCAACGACCAAAGTTATTCGCACGTCGCGCTGCTCGACGTAGCCGGCAAGAGGGTGCGTTCGTTGACGGGGCGCACGATGTGGGAGGGCGGAGCGCTCTTTTCACCCGACGGAAAGCACATCGTTTACTTCTACTCCGACGGCGATCCCCAGGTAAATCTCACACAGGCGTATCTCACCACGCCGGCGGGCGGCGCCGGCGAACCGTTGGGAGCCTCGCTCGACCGTCCGATCGGCGACGCAGTTTGGCAGGCGGATTCGCAGAGCCTTATTGTCACAGCGCCCGACCACCTAACCAATGCGTTCTACCGCCTTCCGCTTCGCGGCGCGCCCCAGCGGATCGACCTCGGCGGCGTCGTTCCGGGATTTCCGCTCAACACAACCGGCGGCTCCAGTACGCCGGGCCTAAGTCACGCGCTCGCCGGCGACGGCACGATGGTTTTCGTCGCAAGCTCCATAAAACAGCCGCCCGAACTCTTTCACTACTCGGGTGCCCGCGGCGTAACAAAAGTCACCGACTTCAACGCCGCGTTAACGCAGGCCGCGTGGGGCCAAGCCGATGCAATCGCCTTTCCAACCACGACCGGCGTCACGGCCGACGGCGTGCTTTATTATCCACCGGACTTTTCCAACGGGCAGAAGTATCCGCTGGTGGTCTATATTCACGGCGGCCCAGACGATCCGACGATGCTCTGCTTTGATTTTTGGTCGCAGGTGATGGCCGCGCGCGGGTGGCTCGTTCTCCGCCCCAATTATCGCGGCACGCCGAACCTCGGAATTAAATATCAGCGCGCGATTCTCTACGACCCTGAGGACGGGCCCGGCAAAGACATCATGTCGGCGTTAAAAACGGTTCGTGCGCGGGGCATCGTTGACGATTCGCGTTTAGCCGTTTCCGGATGGTCGTATGGCGGCATCATGACGGCTTGGATGATCTCCAAGTATCACGTTTGGAAGGCCGCCGTCTCGGGGGCCTCGGTCAACGATTGGATCACCGACTACGGAACGGCGGACGATAGCCTCGGCGACGCCGACCTCTTCCACGGTTCTCCGTTCGTGAAGAACAACGCGCCGGAGTGGCGGCGCGCTTCGGCGATAACGTACGTGCGCGACGTCAATACGCCGGTGCTGCTGCTCTCCGACGTGGGCGATAATCGCGATCCATTCGCCACGACCTCGATGTACTGGCGCGCGCTGCGCGACAACGGAAAGAATGCAACGTTACGCGTTTGGCCGATTGCAGGGCATTTCCCCAGCGACCCGGTGCGGATCGCCGACGTCTTCCATTATTGGATCGACTTTCTGGGGCAATACTTGCGCTGACGGGCTCAGCCGCCCATCGCTTTAGCGACACCCTTCTCAACGTCTTGCGGTGTCATCACCGGCGAGAGATCGATCGTAGCGTTGAGCTCGTTGAAGAACGGCTCGCAAACCCACGGGATATCGCTGGGATCCTTTAAGTCGAAGACAATATAACCGCCGCGGCCGCCGTTCGCCATCGCGGTAAAGTACGCCGCTTCGGGTTTGAGTCTGTCGAGCGTTTCGGAGATCACCCGGGCAAGCCGGCCCTCTTTGATCGCCGCGTTACCCGCTTCGGCGGGAATTTGAAATGTCAACATCGTGCGCATAAAATCGGGTTCTCAAGGCGCTTGCCTATGCCTTTGGCGGGCGTGCTAAAATGGGCCAAAGGGAGGTACCGCTATGAGACTTTCTGCTCTCTCTCCGCTCGCGTTGGCTCTTTTATTGCCGGGCTGCGGAGGCGCCAATCCCACCGTCGGACCGACGACCGAAAGCCAGTTGGCGCAACCGTTGAAGAACGTGCGCGTCTTTACCGCAAATCGTGGTGGTCCGAGCGTCCTCGGCTTCTCCGTCAAAGCTTCGGGCGACGTTGCCCCAGCCGTTAATATCTCGGGCTCAAAAACGGGGCTCTCCGATCCCGACTCGCTTGCGATCGACGCCGCGGGCTATATCTACGCGGCAAATGACAGCGGAACCGAAGTGCAGGTCTTCTCGCCCAACGCCGACGGGAACGTAAAGCCAAAGCGCGTCATCGGCGGTACGAGTTCGCATCTCGGCCCGACTGAAGGGCTGCTCATCGATCCCTCCGGCAACCTTTGGGTCAGCGACTTCGCCGATGAGGCCATAACCGAATATCCGCCAGGCGCGCACGGAAACGTTGCACCGATCGATACCATCTCCGGCAGCAATACCCAGCTCAGCACTCCCGTCGGTATGGCGATGGACTCACTCGGAAAACTCTTCGTCGCGAGCATCGGCTCGGCGGCCATCGTCGCTTTCTCTTCGGGCGCGAGCGGAAATGCCAAGCCCGCGGTAACGATTTC
>CAZMPP010000028.1:0-16149 GCA_964568035.1 uncultured bacterium | reverse complement strand
GTTGCCGAACCGCCCATCCGTACGCTGGTGCCGGCAAGCGGCGCCGGTTTCGTCGGACTCGACGGATCGACGCGACGCCTCTTCCCGCGCCTCTATCTCAAAATTGTCGATCTCCGCGCGGCACTGGCCGCCGGCGAGATCGGTGTCATCGACGAAATCGTCGAAGCGCTCGCGCTCGCGCGGCAAGCCGGGTATCGCTCTTTGGAGGCCTGCGCCCTCGGCGTGCTCGCGCGATGGCACGCTCGCGCCGGCGATTCCGGCGAAGCGCAGTCGAGCGCGATTAAGGCCTGGACGATCGTAACCGATCTCGGCGATTTTTATGCGGCGCACGATTTATTCACCGGTGCGGAAGGCACGGACCGCGAGTTCGGCGCCGTGGATCTCGATGACGAGTTTCTGGCGGCATTCTATCAATCGCTCGAGCAGCGATTCCCCGGTGCCGTGCTGGTCGGTGCGTCGAACGACGCATCGAAAAACCGGTTCTGGCGAAGCCTCCTGCTGGCTTCGCGCCGGAACGCGCGGGTACAAGCAGATGAGGACCAGGCTTTCTTGAACTCGATCGCGACACAACGCGATGCGGCGGCGTGCCACAAGCAGCGTACGCCCTTCGTTCGTGCCGCGGCGCGCGACGCAGCCATCTTCCTCCCGCCGGCCGAGCGTCACGCCTTTATCGCACGTCTTACAAGGGCGCTGGAAATCAGTTACGAGCAACTTCCGGGCGGCGCGTCGAGGTTGAAGCGGCCCCAGTTTTGACCGAATTTCATAGCGGCAGGCCGACGCCGCGGCATTGCGGAAGCCGCCACCATGTTGACGCGCTGCATTGTAACGCTCTCACTTTTCGCGCTGACCGCTTGTGCCTCAGGGGGCACTTCGTCGCTCCCCGCCGCTAAGGGCTTCTCGGCGCTTCGCGCATTTAGCGGTACGGGATCCGGAAAGATCAAGCACGTCATTTACGTGATCCAAGAGAACCGCAGTTTCGACAACTTATTTCAGGGATATCCGGGAGCGGACACCGTCTCGAGCGGTTCCAACTCGCACGGTCAGCAGGTCACGCTGCAGCCCGAGTCGTTGAGCAAGGTTTACCTCATCGATCACTCCGTTTACGCCATGTTCGCCGCCTGCAACGGCACCGGCAGCGTACCGGGAACCAACTGCGCAATGAACGGCTTCAACAACGAAGAGTCGTACGGAGGGCCGAGTAACCCGCAGTACGTCTACGTACCGCATACCGAGTCGAAGCCGTACTTCGATATGGCGCACGAGTGGGTCGTCGGCGATCGCATGTTTCAGTCGCAGCTCGACGAAAGCTTTGTCGCGCATCAATATGCCATCGCCGCTCAAGCCCAGGCCAGCGTCTATCTTCCCTTCTATCTGCTGTGGGGATGTGCCGGCGGCAAAAACGATCAAGTGGGGACGTTAGAGCAGAATCGCAGCCCGTACGGCCCGTACCAGCAGGCCTGCTTCGATTACACCACCCTCGGCGACGAACTCGATGCCGCGAAGCTCTCATGGAAATTCTACGCCGTTCAATATAACGACGATAATGGTGGAAACGGCGGAACCTGGTCTGGCTATCAAGCCGTCCGGCACATCTTTTACGGAAATGACTGGAATAACGTCATCTCGCCAAACTGGCAGTTCATCAAAGACGTGCGGCACGGAAAACTCGCCAACTTTACTTGGATCACGCCGGAGTGCGCCGAGTCCGATCACCTTGAGTGCGGGGGTGGCTACGGACCCTCTTGGGTTTCGGCGATCGTTAATACGGTTGGCAAGAGCAAGTTTTGGGATTCCACGGCGATCTTCGTGCAATGGGACGATTGGGGCGGATTCTACGACCACGTTGCGCCGACGTACCAGGATTATGACGGCACGGGCTTCCGCGTTCCGCTGCTCGTGATCTCACCCTACGCCAAGAAGAACTATGTCTCGCACGTACCGTATGAAACGGCCAGCGTTTTACGCTTCGCCGAAGATCTCTACGGATTGCCGCAGATGGCAGCGGCCGATGCCCGCGCAAACTCGCCGGCGGCCGATTGCTTTGACTTCACGCAAAACCCACGGAAGTTCGTAAAGATCAAGGCGCCGTATCCGCCGAAGTTCTTCCTGGGCCACGATTTTGGAAAGACCGGCCACATGGCCCCGGACTACGAGTGAAGCGCCTTCTTGCTGCAATTCTTTTCCTCTCCCCCGCTCCGGCGATAGCGAACTGTACGGCCGGCGCAACGCCGTCGTACCACGATATCACCTACATTCGCGTTAGACAGTACTCGCTGGTGGGGATCTTGCACCCGAGGTACGAGTTTGAGGCGGTCAGCGCTCCACCGGCGGGTTCGCGACCGGCACGTGTGACCGCATCGTTAAGCGCCCGTCGCGCCGTACCATATTTCGGCAATTTTGTTGCGACGAATCCGAAGCAAGGCTTCGACGACGTCGCCGCGGTGCTGGAGCGGAGCCGCTTCTTCGACATGCGCATGACCGTTCCGAAGTGCTGCGTCATCGATGGGCCCGAAGATTCAATAACCGTTATCCGCTGTAACGTAACGACGACGCTGGCAACCGCTTCCGAGGGCGGATCGGCGAATCTCGACGACGCCCAAGGCAAGGCGTTTTTGCGGCTCGAGGATCAGCTGCGCCAGACGATCTTCGCCGAGAAATGGGTTATTTAACCGCGCTTATTCACGGTGGCGTAAGCGATTCGTTTTGCCTCGACTTCCGATTTGCCGCGCGCCTCTTCCGAGTCGATAATGTGCTCCGCTTGACGGCGCTCTTTTGCCGTATAACGATGTTTGTCGGGATTTTGCTTGTTAACGGTAGCGTATCCGATCGCCTCGGCTTCGTCGGATGAAAGCCCGCGCGCTTCCTCGCTGGCTTTAATGTGTTCGGCCTGCCGGTGCTCTTTTGGTGAGTAGCGATGCTTCTCTGGCATGCATTGAGGGTGCCCAGGCCCCGGCGCGACTAATCGCGACCAGCTTAGAGGGGCTCGCTTGGCGACGTGTAGTAATTCTGACGGTCGAAAAAGGAGTACCGCATGCCGATCAATCGGGCGAGTTTTCTGAGCGCTTCACTCGCGGCAATGGGCACCGCGGCTGCTGCAAACCCTGCGCTGGCCGCCGCCCCGTCCGGTTCGGCGCCGGGCGCCGGGCAAACCCCCCAGCAGCTGCTGGACCGGCTCATGGCCGGGAACAAGCGATTCGTTAATAGCGACTTTCCCACGCAAAACCACGTTGCAGAAAAACGGGAAATGCTCAGAGATACGCAAGCGCCCTTTGCCGCGATCCTGACGTGCGCCGATTCAAGGGTGATCCCGAACTTTATTTTCGTTCAAGGGCTCGGCGACCTATTTGTCACGAGAGTGGCCGGCAACTATCCCGACGATCTCGTGACCGGCTCGCTCGAGTATGCGATCGAACATTTAGGATCGCGAGTCGTCATGGTGTTGGGGCATCAAAACTGCGGGGCCATAAAAGCCGTCTACTCCGCATCGGACGAGCATCAGACGCTGCCCCCGCACCTCATCACCATCCAGCGGCTGATTGCTCCGGGAATCCAAGGCGTCGTGCAGAGCAAAGGCACGATCAGGGCGGCAATCGACGCGAACGTTCGTGCTGCCAAGGAAGTGCTGGCGACAACGTCGCCCATCATCGACAGC
This sequence comes from uncultured bacterium, assembly GCA_964568035.1. GTDB lineage: Bacteria > Vulcanimicrobiota > Vulcanimicrobiia > Vulcanimicrobiales > Vulcanimicrobiaceae > Cybelea. The sequence goes on along the minus strand of CAZMPP010000028.1, from coordinate 12,497 downwards.
GCGGTAAAGAGCGGCAAAGTGCTGTTGGTCGGTGCCGTTTATAAGCTCGGGACAGGTGAAGTCGCGCTGTTATAATGTTGCTTGGAATTTTATATGCACTGCTTGAACAATTCAACGAAAGGCCGGCGCGGCAGAACTAGGCGCAGTCGCCCCGCTGATGCCGCTTAGCGCTCGACTATCATGCAGACGATAGATTTACGTGCGAACGCCCCTCGCAGCGCTCATGAGGAGCTCTGCGGCGTAAAACTTCTTGCGCGGATTATTGACAAGGGCCGTGCTGCTATCTTCGGGACGCTCGGTCCATACCAATTTTTTGACTGCCGGCTAGATCAAGTATTCTTCGAGGCGATCGACGTTTCTCGAGACGAATTTCTCGACGTGCTGCGGGAGGCATACGTCTCTCACATGGCGGAAAACGCCGCCGCGCTGGCCGATCTGCGAGAGTCGCTGGAGTCAAAGCCCGAGGTCAGCGATGAGTGCTTCATGGCGTTCGCGCAAGCGCGAGACGCGGATAACGCTGCCGTAAGGTGGCTGCTCAGTCGGGAGTTCAACCCGCCTGGTGTTCTCGAGGCTATCAATTCTTCGGTGGATCGCTTACCGGAGGAAGCCTTTGTCGACTGGGTGCCCGACGTATCTTTGGAAACTGCGATAGAACGCGGCGTAAGTGGGTAAGGGGCGAGGTCAGGCGCTTTATTCGCGCCGTGAATGGAAAACAATTGAAACGACCTAAAACGCTTGCGATTGCGGCCGCCGCCCTGGCTGCCGGCGCAGCGCTCAATATTGCCTCGGCTCGCCGCGCCGAAAGAGGTCGCCCCGCTCGCGGGCGCTTCATCGACGTCGGCGACACGCGCCTGCACTACACCGACGAGGGCGAGGGGCCCCCGGTCGTACTCCTGCATGGCAACGGCGTGACGGCTGAGGATTGGAGGTCCAGTGGTGTAATTGACGCGCTTGCCGGGTCGCATCGCGTCATCGCCTTCGACCGGCCCGGCTTTGGTTACAGCAGTCGCCCGCGGTCACGCGTTTGGACGGCCGCCGCGCAAGCGACGTTGCTGCACCAAGCGCTGCACGACCTCGACGTCGAGCCCGCGGTGATCGTCGGGCATTCATGGGGAACGCTGGTCGCACTCGCGCTCGCGCTCGAATACCCGCACGACTGCAAGAGGTTGCTCTTGATTTCCGGATACTATTTCCCGACCGTCCGCGCTGACGTGGCTATCTTTGGAGTTCCGGCTCTCCCGCTCGTAGGCGACTTGCTGCGTTACACGATCTCGCCGCCGCTTGGATACTTGCTCGCGCCTCTGCTATCGGCGCAACTATTCGCGCCGGCCGCTGTCGACGGCGCCTTCGCAGCCGACCTGCCGATGTCCATGCGTCCGTGGCAGATTCGAGCAAACGCTGAGGATACGGCGTTGATGGTTCCTTCGGCGGCCGCTATGGAACATCGCTATAAAGACCTGAGGGTTCCGGTCGCCATCGTAGCGGGCGAGGGCGACAAGATCGTGAATCCGGCCCAATCCTCGCGCTTGGCGGACGAGATTCACGAATCGCGGCTGCTCGTCATTAGCGGCGTCGGCCACATGGTACACTACACAGCCAAGGATACGATCGCCCAGACCATTTCAACGTTGGCAAACGCCGAAGCACCGCACGAGTACGATCACGTACTCGGGTAGCGCCTAAATAAAAAAATTGGTGGAGCTGTCGGGGTACTGCCCCCCGAGTCCAAGAGGTCTAACCGGCGCGTTCTCCAGGCTCAGCCTTGACTTTGTCTTGGTCGAACGTACGCCTCAAGGCGGGGCTTGCCGTTCGCTGCAGATTCTTTATCTCGCTCGTGCGTCGAATCACGCGCCCAAGCCAGCCCGAATTTGTGACCGGAGTGCAGAGTAGTTCGGGCCGACCCTCCGCGTCCGGTGACTAGCCTAGATTAGGCAGCCAGTGCGTATTCGTTGTTGGCAGATATTGCCGTTGCGATCGTTTTAGGAGTGCTCGCAACTCCGCCTGCTGACGCCGACCACGGCCTTCTTGTCGAACCTATTTCAGCCCCGCGATCAGACAAACACTATAACACGCCGAAGCAAGCACCGGTTTCGGCGTCAGCAGCAAGGGGAGCGGGCCCTTTGCCCGGGTTGGCTAGACCGCGCGGCGCTCGACCCGGTCGCCCTGAGCCATCAGGGTCGACACGATCATCATGATGATGGCGCCGTAGAGATTGGCGAGCCACGGATTGATCTCGCCGGTGGTGTGGAAGTTCGGCGCGATCCAGACCGTGAGTGCAAAGAGAATATAGTTGATCACGATCGAAAAAAGGCCGTGTGTGATCCACGTTAGCGGCAGTGAGATGAGCCGCAGGATCGGACCGATGATTGCGTTGACCAATCCGAAGACGATCGCGGCGATCACGGCGGTCCAGAGCGTAACCGTATGGTTGAAGCCCGGAACGTACCTCGCGATGAGGTAGAGGACAATGGCGTTGACCAGGAATCTCAGAAGCCAGTTCAAGAGCGATACCCTCCTTCCAGTTCCTGCTTTATCTTTGCGGCCAACGCGGGCGTCATCCCTTTGACCGCAGCGATTTCGTCGATGGCGGCGCGGCGAATCCCCGCCGGGGAGCCAAAGGCGGTCAGCAGCCGTTTCTTCCTTACCGGGCCTACGCCGGCGAGCGCGTCCAGCGCGGAGCGGGTCATCGATTTGGCACGCCGCTGGCGATGATAGGTGACCGCAAAACGATGCGCCTCGTCGCGGATCCGCTGCACTAAATGCAAGGCCGGAGAGTTGGGCGGGAGCACGATGGGATCGGGCTGATTGGGCTGGTAAAGCCACTCGTGCTCCTTAGCCAAACCGGCTAGCGGGAGGCCGGTCATGTCGAGCTCTTCCAGCACCTCGACCACCGCGCCGAGCTGGCCTTTCCCGCCATCGATCAGCAGCAGGTCGGGCTTCTTGTTGAAGCGCTCTTTTTTCGCGAGTTCGCGCTCCATCGGCGTGTCGGCATTGTCCGTTTCGCGCCGCAAATAACGTAAACGGCGGCGCAGCGTTTCCTGCATCATCGCAAAATCGTTCGGCCCACGATCGTACTGGATCTTGAACTTGCGGTACTCGCTCTTTTTGGCACGGCCTTCGACGAAGACAACCATCGAGGCGACGGGATTGGTCCCTTGAATGTTCGAGACGTCGTAACACTCGATGCGGTGCGGTGGCTCGGGCAGTTCCAACGCGTCGGCCAGATCCGTGAGCGAACGCGCCTGCGCCGACTCCTGCACCTCCTGATGCGCCAAGAATGCTTTGAGGTTTTGCTCGGCGTTCTTCTTCACCAGACGCAGGTACTCGGCGCGCACGCCACGCTGCGGCTGCAGGATACGCACTCGCTGGCCTTTGATCGCCGAGAGCCAGGTGTCGATCGTTGCGCGCTCCTCGGGAAGCGCCGTCACCAAAACCTCCTTGGGAACGGCGGCGGAAATTGCTAACGCGTCGTTCTTTCGGCTGCGCCGGCTCTCCGGAACGGGTGCCTGATTGTCGCGTGCGACCCTAACCGGCGAAGTTGGAGCTTCCTCCGGCGCGCCGGCCGTTCGCGCCGTGTAGAACTGCTTGAGGAACTCGCCCGTCAGCGTCTCGTCGGACTGCTCGAAAACGCCCTCGAGGATGAAATTCTCCTGGCCGATCAGCTTACCGCCGCGCACGAGAAAGACTTGCATGCAAGCTTGGCCCTGCGCGCGTGCGATGGCGATGAGATCCATGTCGAGGCGCGACTTCCAAACGACCTTCTGCCCTTCGGTCACGCGCCGGACTTGCACGATGCGGTCGCGCAAGCGCGCCGCGCCCTCGAAGTTGAGATGTTCGGCGGCGTCGGCCATCTCCGATTGCAGCCGCGCCAACAGCGAATCTTGCTTTCCCTCGAGAAAGAGCACGACCTCGTCGATGGTGCGATCGTAATCGTCCTGCGTCTGGTAGCCGACGCACGGTGCCAGACAGCGCTTGATGTGGTACTGCAGGCACGGGCGCTTACGCCGCCCGTCGATCGGCTCCCGGCAGGTACGCAACGGAAAGACGACGCGGACTAAATTGATCAGTTCGCGCAGGCCGTGCGCGTTGGTATAGGGTCCGAAGTAACGTGCACCGTCGTTGCGGACGAACCGGGTAAATACGACTCGCGGAAACGGTTCGTTGGTGACTTTAAGATACGGATAGCGTTTGTCGTCGCGCAGGCGTACGTTGAACGGCGGCTGGTGCCGCTTGATCAGGTTGGCTTCAAGAATCAGCGCTTCGACTTCGTTCGTGACGACGATCGTGCGGACGTCGGCAACCTTCTCGACCATTGCTGCCGCGCGTATCGTATGGACGGCGCCATCTTGAAAATAGGAGCGCACTCGGTTGCGCAGCGAGATCGCTTTTCCTATATAGAGAATCTCGCCGTCGTGACCGACCATGAGATAGACCCCAGGAGCATCGGGGACCGAAGAGAGGGAGGCGTTGAGGTTCACTCGGCTAGGTTTGCTTTGGCGCGCCGGCGTCTTTTCCCGCGCATGATGAAGACCGTCGCGACGACGGCCAGGACGGCAACGCCCAGAACGACGTAGCCGCCCCGCTGCAGCAGCGGCAGCACTGTGTCGAGGTGCGAGCCCAGAACGCTGCCGAGCAGGATGAGGAACGTGCAGAAAATGAGCGAGCCCAGAAACGTCCAGAGGTAAAAGAGCGCCAGATTCATTTGCGCCAAGCCGGCCGGGATGGCGCAGACCCCGCGAAGGACTGGGAGAAAGCGACAAACGAAGATCGCGAACGTTCCCCAGCGCTCGAAGAACTTGTGCACCAAAACCAGACGGTCGTGCGTAAAATGGATGTACTTTCCGTAACGCTCCACGAACGGAACGCCGCCGTAGCGTCCGATCGCGTACCCGATCGTGCCGCCGCCGATTTCGCCGGCCAGCGAAACCGCAATCGTCAGCCACAGATTGCTCAGATGGCCGGTTGCGGTGAGGGCCCCGGCAACCGGAAGGATGACTTCGGTGCCGACCGGAGCGCCAAGGTTACCCAGCGCCAAGCCGATGAAGAGGCCGAAATATCCGTAGTGGTCGATGAGCGAAACGATCGCGTGCTGAAGCTGCTCCACGCTTCCTGCCTACTCCGCGGCGCGGGCGGTGTTTCGACCACCGGCACGGCGGAGGATCTCGGCGGCGGAGCTGCCACCCTCCAAACGCAGCGCCTCGAAGAGATCGAACGGACCGATCTCGCGATCGCCGGCGCGTTCTTGCGCCAGGCCGACGATGCGGCGGACGCGCGGCGTGATCAAGATGCCCTCCCACAAGCGGTCGTCACCGGTGCCGAGCGCTCGCCGGACCTCGGCGTGCACTTCCGAAGCATCGATCCCTTCGGCGTCGAGCGCGCGCAGCGTCGACGGGTCGCGTTCGTCGAGCAAAGCGACCAGCAGGTGTTCGGCACCGACGTAATAGTGGCTGTGGTTCCGGCACTCTTGCTCGGCTACTCGCAGCACGCGCCGGGCAGCCGGGTTAAAATTGGAGAACAAGCGACCCTTCGACAAGCTCAGGAGACAACGACGGGGGAGGAGAGAATTTCGGGGCGACACGATTTGAACGTGCGACCTCTTCGTCCCGAACGAAGCGCTCTACCAAGCTGAGCCACGCCCCGAGAAAATCGAAGGTTTCACACTTTCGCGCTTCCTTCCTTTGCCCCTATTGCAGGGCCCACTGCCTGCGAGGGTAGAAGGCGGGAAACTGTTAAGAGTTTACTCGCTTTATGAGATATTTAATCGTAGGGTGCGGGCGCGTCGGTTCCGCTCTCGCGAAATTGCTCGATTCCGACGGACACGAAGTTATCGTCGTCGACGAGAACGCAGCCGCTTTTAAGCGGTTGGGTCAAAAATTCAAAGGCCACGAAGTCGTCGGCACCGGAATCGATTACGACGTCCTCAAACGCGCCGGCGCGGCGACTGCCGACGGTTTTGTCGCAGTCACCAACGGCGACAACCGCAATATCATGGCCGCCCTGATCGCCCAGCGCATGTTCAACATCAAGAAGATCGTCGCGCGTATTTACGACCCGCCGCGGGGACAAATGTATCGCGAGCTGGGCGTGCAGACCGTCTGCCCAACGACCGTCGGAGCCAAAATGATTCGCGACGTACTGATTGCGGCCGCCGACGCCCAACCGTTTGACCTCGGGAAGTTGACCTCGGCTTCGGTCATTGCCGGCGCGGCACAGGCCGGAAAACGGATTGCCGAGATTCAGGAATCGGGGCGTATTCGAGTCGCGGCGCTCCGTCGCGGCGGCGGCGACCCGGTGATCGCCTCAGACGAACTGGTAGTGCAAGAGGGCGACGAGCTCAACGTCATTCTCTCCCCGGACGCGACGGCCGACCTCGCCCGGCGCTTTCCGAATCCGGCGGCTCGGGCGAAGGTAAGCGCGTAGCGAATGTTCACGCTCATCGTCGGCGGCGGCAAGGTCGGCTCGTATCTGACCCGCGCGCTGCTCAATCAAGGGCATGAGGTCGTCGTCATCGAGAAGGACGCGCGCAAAGCCAATACCCTCGAGCGTCTGATCGACCGCAAGGTGGCGGTGGTCGGCGATGGATGCGATCCGCTCATTCTGGACGCCGCCGGCGTGGCGCGCGCCGACGTCGTGGTCGCAGACACCGGAGACGACGAAGACAACTTGGTCGTCGTTCTTCTCTCCAAACGCAAGTCGAAGGCGCGCTGCATCGCGCGAGTCAACAATCCGGCGAACAAACTGATCTTCAACTCCCTCGACACCGACGACCCGGTGATCGTAATCTCGTCGACCGAGCTGATCCTCGACGTGCTCAACGAACACGTCAACGCGTCGCGCTATCGCTCGATGCTCGAAACGATGCATCTCTTCGGCAAAGGGAATATGCAGCTCGTAAAGGTCGCCATTCCCGAGAGCTCGACCGTCGCCGGGAAACGGCTCGCCGAAATCGGCTTCCCGCACAACTCGGTCGTCGTTGCCGTCGACCGGCCCGATAGCGATCTCGAGATTCCGACCGGCGACACCACCCTTCGCGCCGGCGACACGATGATCGTGATTGTAAAGAATGGCGCGGCCGAACGAATCCGCGCGATTCTAGGCGTCGAGAACTAAGCTCTAGATATAGCCCTTGCGCAAAGCGACGACCGCCGCTTGCGTGCGGTCCGCGGCGGACAGCTTCTCCAAAATATCGCGAACGTGTCCTTTGACGGTTCCGAGGCCGATGTGCAGAAGCTCGGCAATTTCGGCATTGGCGTGACCGTCGGAAATAAGGCGAACGATCTCCGTTTCGCGCGGCGTGAGCGGCGACGAACGCACGTCGTCTGGCTTGGCGCCGGAAAAGCGGGCCAGCACGACGTGAGCGATGCTCGGATCGAAGTAGGCGCCGCCCTCAGCCGCGATGCCTACGGCGTCGATGATTCGCTCCGGCTCCGAGCTCTTGAGACAATAGGCATCCGCCCCCGCGCCGAGCGCCGCTAATACTTCTTCTTCGAAGTCGATCATCGTCACGATCACGACGTGCGTTTGAGGAAGCTCGGCCCGCACGCGCTTGGTCAACGCCACACCGTCCATTCCCGGAAGGCCGATGTCGATGACCGCGACGTCGGGGCGTTCGCGGCGAATGACATCCAAGCCGGCTAGGCCGTCCGCAGCCTCGGCAACGACGTCGTAGGCGGCTTCGAGCGCCGTGCGCAGGCCGGCACGCGTTAGGGCGTGATCCTCGACGATTGCCACCCGCGTTCGCTTCGAAGCCGTCATCTCAAGCCGCCGCCGGGAAAGTCATCGTGAATGCGCTTCCACGCGGCGACCGTTCGGCATACGAGACGCTTCCGCCGTGTTTTTCGGCGATGCGCCGCACGATGTAGAGTCCAAGTCCGGTTCCTCCGCCGGCCTGACCACCGCCGAAACGCTCGAAGAGTGCGTTACGGCGTTCGGCCGGCACGCCGTAACCGTCGTCCTCAACGGAAATCGCGATGGAATCTTGCGAGGAAGTTCCGCGCACGACGACGTGACCTCCGGAAGGCGTTGCTTGGAGCGCGTTGGCCACCAAGTTGCCGATGGCACGCCGAATCTCGTGCGGATCGCCCAGCATGCGCAACGCCTGCGGCGGAAAATCGATGGTGATGGCGACGCGCTTGACCTCACCGACCGGCTGCAACTCTTCGACGACTTGCACCGCCAGCCGGCCGAGATCGATCGGCTCGCGCAGCGTCGACGCTTCGCCCGCTTCGTAGCGCGCCACCAGCAGCAGCGTCTCCACGATTCTCCGTTCGTCGTCGTTGGCCGCCAGAGCGCTACGTAGAACGGTTCGATAGCGCTCGGGAAGCTCGCCGTAAGCGCCGCCGGCGGCTTGCGTCATCGAAACGTGGGCCGCCGTCAGCGGCGTGCGAAGATCGTGCGCGAGTGCGTAGACGATGTCGCGAATCACGTCGCTGCGGTCCGCCAGCTCGTCCTTCTGGCGCGCGATCTCCTCGTTCTGCTCGCCAAGCTGCGCAAAGAGATGAGCCTGTTCGACTGCCAGGGCTGCCTGCTCGGAGAACGCACGTAAAGTAGGGAGCGCGTCGTGCACGAAGGCGTCGCCTGAATCGGCGCACGCGATCAAAACGTGCTCGCCGCCTTGGGCAGAAATGCGGGTGACGAGCGCCTCTCCCGCCCCAAGGGCGGCGAGCGTCATTCGGCCGAGCGCATCGCTCGACGTAACGCGAAACGCGTCGTCCAACTCCTGGGCACGCGCGACCAGCGAGGCGATCTCCATCGAAAGGGCCGGCCGCTCGACGGCGATATCCGCATCGCCGGTGCGGTACGACATCGTGAGTGGTCCGGCAAAAGGTGCCTCGCGAATTATAAGCAGTGCTTTGGATGCGCCCAATAGGTCGACCGATTCCCGCGTTATGGCCCGCTCGACGAGCTCGACGTTGAGCGTTTCGCGCACGCGCGCGGTCGCTTCGCGCAGCGCCTTCTCGATCTCGATCTGCCGCATCCGTCCGGCCGAGACGCCGGTTTCGCGTGCAAGGTCCTGGGTCTTGACGCTGAGATAACCGACGAGAACGAACGACGCCGCCAAAAGCAATCGGTCGCCGATCGCCACGCCGTCCCAGTGATGCCCGGCCTGCAATCCGTTTAGGTAGCCTGCGCTCGCATTGGCGATCTCCGCGCCGACGATGAGGTTGATCGTTAGGCCGCTCCGTAGAGCGAGGCTGCTGAGCGCGATCGGACCGTTGAGTAGAATTGCCGCGATAAACAGCTGCGGCGTCAGGAGGTCGAGGATCCACGCGACGATCAGCAAGCCGTAGCAGAGCAGCGCCACGCTTTCCGCCTTCGGGCCGTGCCGTGAGGGCGCCTTGCGGGGGCGCCTAGCGATAGCGCGAAGCCAGGCGCGTGGACCGCACGGCGAAAGCAGAGGAACTGCTGCGCGAGCTCGGCGGGCGCGCGCGACTAGTCGTTTATGTCGCGAGCGCTCCGGGTTCGGGCAAGACGCGCCGCCTTCTCGAAGACGCGCGACGTCTTGCCGCCGACGGTAAACGCGTGGTCGTGGGATGGGTCGAGACGAAGGGCCGCCCCGACTTAGAACGCACCGCCGCCGGTCTGCCCCGAATTCCGCCTCGGCGCGTGACGATCGGCGATCGCATTTTCGAAGATTTCGATTACGCGGCGACGGTGCGCGAAAAGCCTGACGTCGTAGTGCTCGACGAGCTGGCGCACGACAATCTCGGGGATGCATCGCATCCCAAGCGTTGGCAAGACGCATTGGCTTTGCGCAAGCAGGGAATCGGCGTAATCGGCGCTTTCAACATCCAACACCTCGAAACGGTGGCTCCGACGGCAGAAGCGCTGATCGGCTATCCGGTTCGCGAAATTATACCCCTCTCGTTTCTGCAGGCAGCCGACGAAGTCGTCGCTCTGGACGTGTCGCCCGGGCTGCTTCAGAGCCGCGTCAAAGCGGGCAAGATCGTCAACCCGCAGGACATCGATCGCGCGCTCAACGGCGTCTTCAAAGAGCAGACGCTCTACATGCTGCGAGAGTTGCTCTTGCGCACGGTCGACAATCTTACGCTGCCCGTCGTCGAAGCGCGACGGACTTCGATGGCCGCGGCCTTCGTCTATCCAAACACCGATCCGGTGCCTTACCTCAAGCGCACCAAAGCCATCGTTCAGGCCTTGGATTTGGGGCTCGAAGTCGTTCCCACAGAAGGCGTGGATCGTACGGCACTCGATCGCATCAGCCGCGAGCTCGGCGCCGAGATGCTGCACGATACGTTCGACCCGGCCAGAGTCCCCGGCGATCAGCTGCGCGCTTCACTCGTCGCGGTGCCGGCCGGTAAGATCGGCGCGAAGCTCGCCAATATACCGCTTCCGTACGACCTCTTCATCGTCGCCGCAACGCAAACATACCTCGGCGAAAATGCGGCGCGTTCGCCGTATTCGCAAACGGCCGGGGACCGGCTGCGCGTGGGCTACGGTAAACTGACCGTCTACTTGGGCGCGGCCGCCGGCGCCGGGAAGACGTACGCGATGCTCGATCGCGCGCATCAACTCAAGGCCGAAGGCGTCGACGTGGTCGTCGGCTTCGTCGAGACGCACGGTCGCAAAGAGACGGCCGCACTGCTCGACGGCTTGGAAATCGTACCTGAGAAGCGCTTCACCGCCAACGGCATTGCCTATCGCGAGTTCGACCGCGACGCAGTGATCGCGCGCAAGCCACAAGTTGCGCTGATCGACGAACTCGCGCATACTAATGCGCCGGGCTCGGTCGCCCCGAAGCGCTTCCACGACGTCCTTGCCGTGTTGCGCGCCGGAATCGACGTCATTACGACGCTCAACGTCCAGCATCTGGAGGGGTTGGGCGACACGGTTCTTCGACTGACCGGCACGGTCGTTCGCGAAACGCTGCCCGACGGCATTCTATCGCTCGCCGACGAGGTCACGCTGATTGACGTCACCCCCGAGACCCTTCGTCAACGAATGCGCGAAGGTAAGATTTATTCGCCCGAGCGTACCGAAGCCTCGCTCGCCCACTTCTTTCGCACCGAGAATCTCTTCGCGTTGCGCGAGCTGGCGTTGCGCGAAGCCTGGCGCGCCCGGCACCGCCGCCGCATCGTTTCGCCATTCGAACGCATCCTCTTAGCGATCGGTTCCCGCACCGCCGACCTGCCGATGATTGCGCGCGCCGGCCGGATCGCCGCCCGGCTCGAGATCGAGTTCGCCATTGCGCACGTCGTCTCGCCGCAAGAAAAAATCAGTCCCTCCGTCGTCGAGCAGCTCAAAGCCGAAGCGCGCAAAACCAACGTCGAGTGGATCGAAGAGGCGGCCGCCGATCCGGCGCAACGCCTCATTGAAATCTCGCGCCGGCGTCCCGAGACGACCATAGCCCTGGCGGGAACGCGCCGCCCGCCGCGCTGGCTGGCGCGTCCATCATTTGCGCGGCGGATGCTCGATGCGGGAGCTCGAGAGTTAATCATCCTTGCCCGTCCCCCAGAACCCGACTCCGAGTCACAATAAGCGATCACCCCGTCACCCTGAGCCTGTCGAAGGGTAATTCGGAGGGTCCGTTAGCGAGCTGAACCATCCAGCGCGAGGTTCAGCTCGAGGACGTTAACGCGCGGTTCGCCGAGGAATCCGAACGTGCGTCCCTGCACGTGGCGAGCGATAAGCGCGCGCACGGAAGCCGCGTCCATGTGGCGGGCCTTCGCCACGCGCGGCGCCTCCCAGTACGCGGCGGCGGGCGAAATGTCGGGATCGATGCCGCTGCCGCTCGACGTCACCAGGTCGATCGGAGGCGGACCTTCGGCATCGGGGTTAGCTTTCTTCAACTGCGCAATCGTCGCTCGCGTAGCGTCCATGAGCTTCTTTGAGGTCGGGCCAAGGTTGCTTCCGCCGGTCGACGTCGGATCGTAGCCCTTACCGGCAGCCGACGGACGCCCTTGGAAGTACTGTGGCTTCGTCCACAACTGACCGATGATCGCCGAGCCCACGACTTTGCCGTTGACGGTGACGAGCGAGCCATTGGCTTGCCGCGGGAAAAGGACTTGCGCCATCGCCGTCATCGCCAGTGGATAGACGAGCCCTAAGAGCACGACCGACACGATCGTGACGCGCAGGGCGGTATTCATGTGCTTGAGCATCTTATTCGGTTCCCTAGGTCAAGTGCAGCGCCGCGAGGATCATGTCGATCAGCTTGATGCCGATGAAAGGAACGATCACGCCACCCAGCCCCTAGATCATCGTGTTCTCGAAGAGGACCCGATTGGCGCCCTTAGGTTCGTAGTTTACTCCGCGCAGAGCCAGCGGAATCAACGCGATTATAATGAGCGCGTTGAAGATAACGGCCGAGAGAATGGCGCTCTGCGACGTCGAGAGGCGCATGATGTTGAGCACCGACATCGCCGGATAAGCGATCACGAACATCGCCGGCAGAATCGCAAAGTACTTGGCTACGTCGTTGGCGATGGAGAAGGTCGTCAGCGCGCCGCGCGTCATGAGCAGCTGCTTGCCGATCTCGA